>JALAHE010000050.1 GCA_022712075.1 Galactobacter sp. | reverse complement strand
GGTCCCATCCCGAACCCGGAAGCTAAGCCCTACAGCGCCGATGGTACTGCAACCGGGAGGTTGTGGGAGAGTAGGACGCCGCCGGACACAACCACACAGGAAGGCCCCGCAGCCCCCACCACACAACGGTGGAGAGGCGCGGGGCCTTCCCCACGTTAACAACCCTTCAGCAGCCAGCAGGCCCTCCGGTCACCGCACATCCGCACCCCACGGCCGGCCCGCACTGTTCGCTCACCGCGTCACCACAGCCGCGCCCGCGGCATTCCGGGTAGCCTCCTGAACAGGATGTGGGGTGCGTTGCCTGCGGAAACCGCGGTGGTCGTCGCCCCTGAACTGTTCGGCGCAACGGGTCGCGAACCCGTCGCGCCTCGATCACCCCGAGAAGGAGCAGCGCGTGAGCCAGAGCCCCCGCCCCCAGGACGATCTCTACCGGTCCGTGAACCACGCCTGGCTGAGTGAGGCCAGCATTCCCGGCGACCGGGGCAGCTATGGCGCCTTTGAGATCCTGCGGGATCAGTCCGAGGCGGACGTCCACGCGCTCATCGAGGAAGCCGCAGCTTCGGGCGCTGCGGACGGCCCCGCCGGCCGTATTGCGGCGCTGTGGTCCTCCTTCATGGACGAGGCGGCCATCGAGGCCAAGGGCGCACAGCCCCTGCAGGCCACGCTCGCCCAGATCTGCGGCGTGGAACACCTCGAGGACTTCGTGTCCCTGTCCGGTGAGCTGGCGCGGCGCGGCGTCTCTTCCTTCGTGGAGGCGGGCGCCAGCAGCGATGCCGGTGATCCGGACGTCAACCTGCTCTCCTTCCTCCAGAGCGGCCTCGGGCTGCCGGACGAGTCCTACTACCGCGAGGACTCCTTCGCCGAGATTCGCCAGGCCTACGAGGAGCACCTCACGCGTCTCTTCACGCTGGTCGGCGAGGAGGACCCGGCAAGCCAGGCGGCCGCCGTCGTGCGGGTGGAGACCGCCCTGGCGTCCCATCACTGGGACGCCGTGAAGTGCCGCGATGCCGTGGCCCGGTACAACCGCATGAGCGGCGACGAGCTTCTGAAGCTCGCGCCCTCCCTCGACGCCTGGCTCGCCGGCGCCGGCGTGGAGCGTCGCTACTGGGACGTCGTGGATGTCTGGCAGCCCTCCTTCCTGCAGGGCCTGCAGGAGGAACTGACGAGCCAGGACCTCGGCGCCTGGAAGGCCTGGCTCACGGTGCAGTACGTGCGTTCGCGCGCCCCGTACCTCTCGAGCGACTTCGTGACGGAGAGCTGGAGCTTCTACTCCAAGACCTTGGGCGGCGCCACGGAGCAGCGGCCGCGCTGGAAGCGCGGCGTGGGCTTCGTGGAGGGTGGCGTGGGCGAGGACGTGGGCCAGCTCTTCGTGGCCCGTCACTTCCCGCCGGCGTCTAAGGAGCGCATGGATCAGCTCGTGGAGCAGCTGCTGGAGGCCTACCGCGTCTCGATCGAGCAGCTGGAGTGGATGTCCCCCGAGACCCGGGAGCGCGCCCTCGACAAGCTCGGCAAGTTCCGGCCCAAGATCGGCTACCCGGTCAAGTGGATCGACTACTCCTCGCTTGGCCTGCACGCCGACGACGTGGTGGGCAACGCCGAGGCCGTGGCCGAGTTCGAGTTCCGCCGCGAGCTGCAGAAGATCGAGGACGGCGTCGATAAGGATCTGTGGTTCATGTACCCGCAGACCGTCAACGCCTACTACCACCCGCTGCTCAACGAGATCGCCTTCCCCGCCGCCATCCTGCGCCCGCCGTTCTTCGGCGCCGATCGCGACGATGCAGCCAACTTTGGCGCCATCGGCGCCGTGATTGGTCACGAGATCGGCCACGGTTTCGACGATCAGGGATCGCAGTTCGACGGCGACGGCGCCCTCAACAACTGGTGGAGCGACGCAGACCGCGCGGCCTTCGAGGAGCGCACGAACAAGCTCGTGGCCCAGTACGAGGCGCTGGTCCCGCCTGAGGCCCCGGAGCATCATGTCAACGGCAAGCTCACGCTCGGCGAGAACATCGGCGACCTGGGCGGCCTCGGCATCGCGTACAAGGCCTACAAGGCGGCCGTGGCCGCGCGCGGCGGCGACGCCGATGACACCGTGGACGGCGTGAGCGGCGACGTCCGCTTCTTCGAATCGTGGGGTTCGGTCTGGGCCGTCCTCACGCGCCCCGAAACCATGGTCACGCGCGTCACCACCGATCCGCACTCGCCCGGCGAGTTCCGCGCCAACCAGGTCCCCAAGAACCTTGACGCCTTCCATGCCGCGTACGGCACGGTGGAGGGCGACGGCATGTGGCTTGCCCCCGAGGAGCGCGTCACCATCTGGTGACCCGCGCGGGGCTGGCGCCCGGCTGCCTTCGAAAAGCAGAGCCCGACGGCGCCGTTCCCGGCTGGGAACGGCGCCGTTGCCGTCCGCGGAACAGGACGTCTCGGGAGGGCGGCACGACACAACAACGATCACTGTCCGGTAACGCTTGGCTGTGCATCGACAAATAAGCTAGAGCCCACGCTGTGAAACGGCTGTGCTTGCTATTCTAGGCGGAATTACAGAGTCGCGCGTCGCCGAGTAATCCCCCCCGGAATGACCCCTGCCGTCCCCCAACGTCGGCCATTTTGGGCGGGTGGCGAGGCGCGCTGAAGGTTGTTGCATGCTGCGTCGCGTTCTTGCCCCGCTTCTCGCCTTTGCCTTGGTGCTTGTCGGCCTGACGGCCGTCAAAGTTGCTTCCCATCCCCAGGCAGAGGCCGCTTACGCCACGGGCGGAGGCAAGTATGTCAACCAGATCTTTTGGCTTGACTGGAGCACGGCCAAGAACTCTGCTGGTGGTTCCCTGACGCCGCTCGCGGACGGCACCTACAGCATGCAGAACAACTACTACGTCGAGAATTCACCCGTTCCCGGTTACACCATCCGCGCCACGGTCACGAACATCGCCGCGAGCAATCTGCCCGGCAGCGCGGACCCAACCGTCAACGACCCGCTGAGGGCGCGGGTCCAGGATGCCAACTACTCTGATGTGCAAGCGAAAACCGGGAGCGGTGCGAGTGCTGTAGTGAACGGCTACAGCACCGGAACGCAACGCTCACGCCTGGTGCCCCGTCGCGACGGCCTGACGGTGTCCTTCGATCTCGTCTTCAGCGTGTACCGGGACGGTGTCCTGATCCCTGGCGAGTACCCCGCGGTCATTGCCGCGGACGGTGAGAACCTCAACGCCAACGAGAATATCGCCTTCACGACGACAGGCGAGGCCTGGAAGAACATCGAAAACGTCGGGTACCCCGCAGTGCGCTCCATGTGGGCGTTGCGAACGGGAGCGCCGACGACTCCTTGGGGCAGCGTGACGAACGGAGGGTTCGGCACTCAGACCTTTGGCCGCCTCACGTCGGCGGGCGCGGCGGTCCCGCTTGGTGTCTCCCGCAACGCACAGAAGGTGACCGTCAATATTTCGTCGAGTGGCCGGGAGGACGTCCTGCTCGGGTTCTTCCCGTCCACCGACCACGGCGATGCTCCGGCGAGCTTCGGTGACGCCGCTCACCTGCTGAAGTGGGACACGGCCGGACAGCCCCGGCCCACGGACGCGACTCCTGCAAACCAGCCCCGTATTGTGTTCGACCCGACGACTCCCTACTTGGGCGCCAACCCTCCGGATTCCGAAGGTGCTGCGTCCACACCGAGTTGGACCGGAGACGACAACGCGGGCGACTACAACGGTGTTGCTCAAAAAGACGAGAGCTGGGCGGACCTCAAGGATGTGGGGCAGCAGGATCCCGTTCAGTGCGCCGTCCCTCAGTACTCGCTGACGATCAAGACGAAGAACGCCGATGGAAAGACCGTGGCCGGCTGGATCGACTGGAACGGCAATGGCGTCTTCGACACCGGCGAACGGGCCAGCGCCACCGCTGTCGGAGACAAGGCCACGCTGGTGTGGAACAACCCAGCGACCCCGACCGGCACCACGGTGGGCTCCCGCTTCCGCGTTTCCTCCACCCCCGGGGACCTTAACCTACCGACCGGCTTGGCCGGTGACGGTGAGGTAGAGGACCATCTCATCCCGGTGCAGAAGTGCGGCTTGACACTGACCAAGACGGCCAACCCCACCAAGCTGGACGCCAACAACAAGACGGTGACGTACACCTTTGTGGTGACGAACAGCGGCGCCGTGCCACTGAACAATGTCACGATCAACGATTCCATGCTCGTGGGCTCACCGTTCACTCTGCCGGCGCCGTCGACCGCAACCCTCGCAGCCGGCGCCTCGGCGACTCTCACCAAGTCGTACACGATCGACCAGGACCGTGTGGAGCAAGGCGGCGTGATCCGCAACGAGGCGACAGCCGCGGGAACATATGCTGGTAACTCCTCCGGCACCGCTGATGACGCCGAGGTCATCTCTGCCAAGGCCACGGCCGACATCACGGTGGACAACACCTCGTCCCTGACGATCACCAAGGCCCTCGACCAGAACACCGCGCCGAAGGTCGGCGACGTCCTGACCTACACGATCGTGGTGACGAACAACGGCCAGACCCGCCTCAACGGCGTCAAGGTGGACGATCCGCTCCTCGCGGGCGGCAAGGCCCATCTGCGCGATAACCCATCGCAATTCACGACCAGCCTTGCCCCCGGCGCGCAGGCGGTCTTTGCCGGCAGCTACACCGTGACCCAGGCGGACCTGGACGGTCAGGGCAACATCAAGAACGGCGTCCTCAAGAACACCGCTACGGTCTCCGGGACCACGGCAGGGGGCACGGCGGCCGGCGGCTCGGCCAGCGCCAGCACTCCGTTCACCCCGTCCCCGGCCGTGAAGCTGGAGAAGACGGGGCCCGGCACCGTCTCCGGCAACACCATCACCTACGACTTCAAGCTCACGAACACGGGCGACGTCTCCCTGACGAACGCCACGTTCACGGACGCCAAGCTGGGCATCACCGACGAGCAGGTCTTCCCAACCGGCGGCCAGACCAAGCTGGTCCCGGGCGAGTGGGTCACCTTCCAGAAGACCTACACGATCATGCCGGCCGACCGCGCCGCAGCGCAGGTGGTCAACACCGCGAGCGCCAAGGGCACGCCCATCACGGGCGGCCCGCAGGTGAACTCGCCCCCCAGCACGGTCACGACGAAGGTCACCTCGACGACCTCCCTGACGCTGGCCAAGGCTGGCACGGTCGACCACGGCGCGCACACCGGCCCGGCCGGCAGCGTCGACGCGGCCGGCGACACGATCAACTACACCTTCACCGTGAAGAACACCGGCCAACTGACGGTCAAGGACTTCACCTACACCGACGCCCTGCTGGGCAAGAGCAACGCCGCCACCACGGTGAAGATCGTGGGTGGCCCCCGCGACGGCCAGACGGTCAGCGACCTCCTGCCCGGCGAGACCGGCACCTTCACGGGGAGCTACACGGCGACCCAGGACGACGTCGACGCCGCGGCGGACATCAAGAACATCGCCTCCATCACCGGCACGCCCGTGACGGCTGACACGAGTGTCGCGAAGCCGACGGCCGACTCCAACACCGTGAGCACCCCCGTGCTCGGCTCCAAGACCTTCACGGTCAAGAAGGCCCTCGCCGCGGGCGAATCGGCGACGGCCAAGCGCAAGGTTGGCGACGTGATCAACTACGTCGTCACGATCACCAACACGGGCTCCGCGAGCCTGAACGGTCTCACGTACAGCGATCCGCTCACGGGTGCCACCGATGTTCCCGTGCCCAACCAGCCGCTCGCTCCGGGAGCCACGCGCGACATCGCGGTCAGCTACACCGTCAAGCAGGCTGACGTGGACGCCGGCAAGGTCGACAACGTCGCGACAGCCAAGCTCGCGGCCGGTACCCCGGTCACGAGCAACACGGTCACCGTTCCCACGGTGAACGACGCCGCGTTGAGCCTGAGCAAGCAGGGCACCTTGAGTGCCACGGGGCCGGGCGGCGCCGCCCGGGCAGGCGACACCATCACCTACGCGCTGACGGTCAAGAACACCGGCTCGGTCACCATCACCGATCCCGTGGTGACGGATGCCAAGCTGGGCCTGAACAAGGTCACGTGCGTCCCCAGCGGTGCCGATCCGGCGGCACCGCACCAGCAGCTCGCCCCGGGCGCCAGCTGCGTGGTGGCGGGCAGCTACGTGCTCACGCAGGCCGACGTCGACGCGCGCACCGTGCACAACGACGCCTCCGTGGCGGGCACTGACCCCCAGGGCGGCGCCGTCACGGCCAAGGGGAGCACCGACGTTGACGCGATCGGCGCCACGGGGCTCACCCTCGATAAGAAGGGCACCCCGCTGGACGCGGCCAAGGCCGGCGACAAGGTGAGCTACACGTTCACCGTCAAGAACACGGGCACGGTGACCATCACGAACGCCGTGGTGAGTGACCCGAAGCTGGGTGGCACGTTCACTGTCTCGCCCAGCACGCTGAAGCCCGGGGAGACCGGCACGGTCACGGCCACCGGCGCATACACGCTTACGCAGGAGGACGTGGACAAGGGCTCGGTGAGCAACACGGCCACCGTGACGGGTTCCGTCCCCGACGGGTACACCAAGCCCTCGGCCACGGACAGCGAGAAGACGCTCACGCCGGGCACCGCGGTGCTGCAGGCGGATAAGACGGCCGACAAGACCGAGATCACCCGCGCCGGTGAGGTCATCACCTACACGCTGACCATGAGCAATCAGGGCAGCGTCACCATGGACTCCGTCAGCTTCTGGGACCCCATGCTCAAGACCGCGGACAATCCAACCGGCTTGGTCCCGGGCAGCGGCTTCTCGCTGGCTCCAGGCGCCTCGAAGTCGCTGACGTTCACCCACGTGGTGACGCAGGACGAGGTTGACGCCAAGGTGGTGAAGAACCAGGCAGATTACCGGGTGGATTACACGCAGAGCGGGAGCGAATCCAGCCTGTCCGGCAAGACCACTGAGGTGCAGATCCCGGTCAAGGGCGCCCCGGCGCTCGCGATCGTCAAGGAGCGCACCGACACCACCACGCCGAGCAAGGCCGGCGACAAGGTGACGTTCAAGGTCACCGTGACCAACACCGGCAACACGACCCTGACCAATGTGAAGGCGAGCGACGCGCCCGCTGGCGTGGCCGACGTCGGGCTGGACAAGACCACCCTCCTTCCGGACGAGAAGGCCACCGGCACGGTGGACTACACCGTGACGCAGGCCGACATCGACGCCGGCACCTTCACGAACAACGCCAAGGCGTCGGCGAGCTCCAAGAGCGGGGAGGCCGTCCCCGACGCCACGTCTAACGACGTGGTGGTGCCGTTCGCGGCCGCCCCGGGCTGGACCGTGAGCAAGGTCAGCAACAAGGAAACCCTGGCCAAGGTCGGCGACACGGTCAGCTACCAGCTGACGGTGAAGAACACGGGCAACGTCACGCTCAAGAACATCGAGCTGACCGACGCCAACGCGCAGATCGAGGCCAACGAGGCCTTCGAGCTGGCCCCCGGGGCGGAGCGCACCTTCACGGCCAAGCACGTGGTGACGCAGGCCGACATCGATGCGGGCAAGGTCGACAACGTCGCGCGCGCGACCGCCGAGCCGGTGCGAGGAACCAACCCCGGCGAGCAGAGCTCGGCCACCGTCACCGACCCGGTGGCCGGCACGGTGGGCTTCAGCGTCGAGAAGAAGGCAACGAATCAGGCCGCGCCCACCAAGGCCGGTGACAAGGTCACCTTCGACATCCTCGTGAAGAACGAGGGAACCACCACGCTGCGCGAGGTCTACGTCACCGACCCGCTGACGGGTCAGACGCTCAAGCAGATCGCCGCGCCCGAGGGTCTCGCCCCCGGCGCAACGGCGACGCTCAGCGTCGAGTACACGCTCACGCAGGTCGACGTGGACGCGGGTTCCGTGAGCAACACGGCGACCGCCTCCGTGGTGCCGCCGGCCGCCTATGAGGCCCCGCCCGCGAAGGACGCCAGCGCCACTCAGAAGATCGAGGGCAAGCCGGCGTTCACGTTGGAGAAGGTCTCCGAGCCCACGCCGGATCCCCTCACGGGCGCCGGTGACAAGGTGAAGTACACCCTGACGCTGAAGAACACGGGCACCACCACCTTGACCAACCCCCGCATCACCGATGCCAAGCTGGGCCTCGAGGACGCCACCCCCGAGCGCGAGGGCACCGGCGGCTCCATGGAGCCGGTGTCGTCCCTGGCGCCCGGCGAGAGCGCCACGCTGACGGGCACCTGGACCGTGACGCAGGCGGAGGTGGACGCCGGGCTCGTGGAGAACTCCGCGGTGGCCCGCGTCGACGTGCCGGACGCCTACGAGGCCCAGAACCCCGGAGAGGCCTCGGCCCACGTGGAGGACGTCATCACGCGTTCGCCCACCCTGAGCATCAAGAAGGACGCTGCGGTCGTGGAGGCCGCCACGGCCACGCAGGCCGGGCAACACATTCGCTACACGCTCACCGTCAAGAACGAGGGCAACACGACGCTGTACCGCGCCACGGTGAGCGACCCGCTCGCCGGGCCGGATCCGCTGCCGTTGTCCCCGACGACGCTTGCGCCGGGCGATGAGGCCGTGGCGAGCTTCGATCACGTGATCACGCAGGAGGAGGCGGACGCTGGCATCGTCAAGAACACTGCCTCCGCCACCGCCGTGCCGCCGGCCATGGACGGCTCCGAGCCGCCCGCCGATGCGACGCCGCTGCCGGAGCAGAGCGCGTCCAAGGACGTGCCGGTTGACGCCAAGCCCGGGGTGGACATCACCAAGACGGCCGACGCCGAGCCCGGCAAGGACCTGAGCAACGCCAAGGCCGGCGACAAGATCATCTACACGATCACCGTCCACAACACGGGCCAGACGACGCTGCACTCGCTCGCGGTCACGGATGCGCTCGTGGGGCTCGACGCCGAGGACGTGGGCACGCTCGCGCCCGACGCCAAGACCGTGCTCACGCGTGAGTACGTGCTGAAGCAGTCGGACATCGACGCCGGAACGCGCGCGAACACCGCCTCCGTGTCGGGGCTCGACCCGAAGAACAAGCCGACCTCCGACGAGACGACGCTCAAGACTCCCGTGACCGGGCCCAGCTCGTTCACCATCGAGAAGACCTTCACCGTCCTGACGGCCTCCGGGCTGCTGGAGAAGGAGGGCGACGAGGTCCGCTACACCCTGACGCTGCGGAACACGGGTGCCACGACCCTCACCGACCTGCAGATCTCGGATCCGATGGGCGGCGGTGCGCTCGCGGTGACCCCGGACAGCATTGCGCCGGGCAAGTCCGCCACGGCCAGCTTCGTCCACGCGGTGACGCAGGACGAGCTGGACGTCGGCGAGGTCGTCAACCAGGCGACCGCCAAGGCCACGCCCCCGTACGGCCCGGAGCTCCCGGAGCAGCCCTCCAATAAGGTGGAGCTACCCACGGACGGCAAGGGCGCGCTGAGCGTCGTCAAGGGCCTGCGGGGCACCGC
>JALAHE010000049.1 GCA_022712075.1 Galactobacter sp. | reverse complement strand
GGTCGGGACCGTGACCGGCCCCGCGAGCTTGTCAAAGCGCCGTCGTGCCCTGGTGTTCTCCGGGCCCCGGCCCCGCCCACCGAAGCAAGCACCCCCACCGTGTTCAACTCACTCTCGGATCGCCTCTCCGCCACGTTCAAGAATCTGCGCGGCAAGGGACGCCTCTCCGAGGCCGACGTCGACGGGACCGTGCGCGATATTCGTCGCGCCCTGCTTGACGCCGACGTGGCGGTCCCGGTGGCGCGCGAATTCGCGGCCGCCGTCAAGGAACGCGCGCTGGGCGCCGAGGTGTCCGAGGCCCTGAACCCGGCGCAGCAGGTCGTCAAGATCGTCAACGAGGAGCTCGTCTCCATCCTGGGCGGCCAGACCCGCCGGCTGCAGTTCGCCAAGGTGGGACCCACCGTCATCATGCTGGCGGGCCTGCAGGGCGCCGGTAAGACGACGCTCGCCGGCAAGCTGGCCAAGTGGCTCGCCTCCGAGGGCCACACCCCGTTGCTCGTGGCCGCGGATCTGCAGCGCCCCAACGCCGTGACCCAGCTCAAGGTCGTGGGCGAGCGCGCCGGCGTGCCGGTCTACGCGCCGCACCCTGGCGTGCAGAGCGACTTCGAGGAGGTCACCGGCAACCCCGTCGTGGTGGCCCGCAACGGCGTCTCCGAGGCCCGCCAGAAGCAGCACGACGTGGTCATCGTCGATACCGCCGGCCGCCTGGGAGTCGACGAGGCACTCATGCAGGAGGCCCGCGACATCCGCGACGCCATCCGCCCGCAGGAGATCCTGTTTGTCATCGACGCGATGATCGGCCAGGACGCCGTCAACACGGCTAACGCCTTCAACGAGGGCGTCGACTTCACGGGTGTGGTGCTCTCCAAGCTCGACGGCGATGCCCGCGGCGGCGCCGCCCTCTCCGTCGCCTCCGTGACGGGCAAGCCGATCATGTTTGCCTCCACGGGCGAGAACGTGAACGACTTCGAGGTCTTCCACCCGGACCGCATGGCCGGCCGCATCCTCGACATGGGTGACGTGCTCACCCTCATCGAGCAGGCCGAGAAGACCTGGGACAAGGCCGAGGCCGAGCGCATGGCGAAGAAGTTCGCCGACCAGGAGGACTTCACGCTCGAAGACTTCCTGGCCCAGATGCAGCAGATCAAGAAGATGGGCAGCCTCAAGAAGATGCTGACCATGATGCCGGGCGCGAACATCTCCAAGCAGCAGCTTGAGCAGTTCGACGACAAGCAGGCCGACCGCATCGAGGCCATCGTCCGCTCCATGACGCCCCACGAGCGTGTGGCCCCCAAGATCATCAATGGCTCGCGCCGCGCCCGCATCGCCCGCGGTTCCGGCGTGTCTGTCTCCGAGGTGAACCAGCTCCTGGAGCGCTTCACCGAGGCGCAGAAGATGATGAAGAAGCTTGCCGCCGGCGGCGGCATCCCCGGCATCCCGGGTGGCGCCGCCCGCGGCAAGAAGAACGCCAAGGGCGGCAACAACAAGAAGAAGCAGAAGTTCGGCAACCCGGCCAAGGCCGCGCAGGCCGCGCTCGAGGCGGACCAGAAGTCGAAGGCGGCGGCCGGCGCCGCGTTCGGTGCCGCCAAGAGCGCCGACCTGAAGCCCGAGGACCTCAACCTGCCCAAGGGCTTCGAGAAGTTCCTGCGCTGACGCCGCGAGGGCGGCGCGCCCGCCCTCAGTGCTCTCACCCTTTTTTGCGTGGCCCGGTCAGCTCTGATCGGGCCACGCCCGCACCCCCACCCTTTGCAGCTGGAGCGCCATGAGCCTGGACCTGAACACCCTGAACGGCCCCGAGGAGTTCTTCGATCACCTCGAGTGGTGGCGGCTGCAGCTCTTCTTCCCGCAGCAGGGCCAGGCCGGGTGGAGGCAATCGGCCGAGGCGGTGGAGCAGGTGCTCGCCTCCCGCAGCGTCGTGGCCGCCGTGCAATCCGGCTACGCGGTCCCGCTGGGACTGCGCATCACCGTGCTGGTGGCCGTGCACCAGGATCGCGTGGTGCTCTTCGACGCCGACGGACGGATCAACGCGGCGCTCGAGCCCGAGCACCTTGGCCAGGCGTTGGCCCTGCACGCCGGGGCCTGGGTCATGGAGCTTGACGAGGAGCCGGCGCTCCTGGCTGGCGACGAGACCAGCCTGCAGGCTGCGCTCGACTCCCTCGAGGCAGGCGGTCCGGATCCGTTCGCGCCGGTCCAGCGTGCCTGCGTCCACTACGGCGAGCCGGAGGCTGCCCTGTGGTCCGTGGCCCTGAAGGGCTTCCGCACCAACGGGACCCTGCACCGCGACACGGCGCTGCTGCGCGGCGAGGCCGGCCCCGAATCCGCCGTCCTAGCCGGCGCGCTCTCCGGGGCGCCGGCGCTGACCCTGCGCGACTTCGGCGCGTGGTGGGGGCTCTCGTACTACTCGCGTGAGGCGATGGCCGCCAAGCTCAAGGGGGAGCAGGAGCGCGAGCCCACGCTCGCGTTGGCGCTGGGGCTCGGGGCGACCCTGCTTCCGGCCCCGCCGGCGGCCCCCGGTGCCGCGTTCGCCTCCGCCCACGAGTCAACCCCAGCCGAGCGGCTGGCGGCGGCCCTGGGCGCCGCCCACATGCTGGCCGATCCGGCGGACGCCGGTGCGCTCGAGGGCGCCATGTCCGCCGTGCGGGCCGAGCAGGCGGTGGCCTCGCTCGGGCGCTGCGTGCCGCCGGCCGGAACGCTCGTGGTCGGCGGCTCGGTCGCCGGCGCCGCGTGGCTCGGCGAGGCGGCAGACGCCGTCGAGATGCTCGGCTTTGACCCAGCCTGGGTCGGCGTCTTGGCCGGCACCGAGCGGGAACCCTCCGGCGGCGCGGAGATCGTGCCCCGCGGCGTGCTCGCCGCCACCGGGCAGGCGATCGCCGCCGAGTTCGCGGCTCCTTCTACCGCCGGGCCTGCGCAGTCCTCTGCCGCCGGTGGCGCCGCTGCCACGTCCTCGGAGCGGGCAGCTGCGTCGGCGCCCGAGGCAGCTGAATCCTCGGGCGCTGGGCGAGGCCCGCGCGGCGGCCTGGGGTGGACGCGCTCCTTCGCCCCCACGGTGCGCTACAGCATCGGCATCATCGAGCTGGGCATCGCGGCGGTCTTCCTCTTCCTCGCGCCCATGCCGCTCACGTGGCTCAACCCGGCCCTGGCCGCGCTCTTCACCCTCGACGGCGCGTGGCAGGTATGGGACACCATCCGGCTGGAGGAACGCGCCAAGCGCGCCGGGGAACCCCCGCGCGAGGGCGGTTCCGACGCTGAATGAGGCCCGCCCGGGGCCCGGCGTGGCATGATCGGACCTGGAACAGGGGACCGATCGGCGCCCACCCCTGTTCGGTAGCAAACGTCAGCGGCGCCGGGACTGCGGAGCAAAGGTGAGCCTAGAGAACCAGGGTTCGGACGCGGGGCAGGGCGCAACGCCCGACGCCGGGCCCGGCACGGTCTGGCGGGTCACGCTGGCTTGGCCCGAGACCTCGACGACGGGTCGCCAGGAACGCGTGGACGGGCTGCAGCAGCTGCTCTCCACGCGCGCGGTGGTCGGCCTCATGGGTCCCGGCCGTCCCACCCGCGGCGGCATGGTCGTTGACCTCGTGCTGCCGGTGGAGCAGACCCGCATCCTCACCGCCTCCCGCGATGGACACCTCACGGCCGGCGCCGTCGGCGACGATTTCGCGTGGGAGCTTCACCGCTTCACGGGTGCCGTGGTGGTCAACGGAGACCTCGCGACGGGCGACTTCGCCGTCCTCGCCTCCGATGGCTCGCTCGACGACGACGCCCTGGCCGGCCTGCTCGACGAGCCCGTCAGCGAGGCCCTGCTCATCGGCACCGTCCCGACCGCCGAGGCCGAGGAGAGCGCCGACCGGCTCGAGGTCGCCGGATGGATCAGCGACGGCGAGCGACCGGTGGTGGCGGCCATCGCCCCCGAGGCCGACCCGACCGCCCTGCTCCTGCCGGGCGCTTCCGATCTTTCGCTCGCCCTGCGCGAGCGTCCCGGCCGCGTCGACGTCCTACTCTGGGGTGCAGCCGAACCCGCCGCAGTAGCCCAGCCGACCCGCCGCCGCCGCGCCGCCCAGCGCGCGCCCCTGCTCAGCACCCACCTCGGCGCCAGGCGCCGTGCCGTGGTGCTCCCCGACTTCATGCGCCCCGCCGGTTCCGACGCCGCCGCGCTGCTTGAGCGTCTCGAGGAGGACTTCGCTCCCGTGTCCTCGCAGGAGATGACGGCGCTCGGGCGCGTGCTCCCGGCATCGGCCCTGCGCGATCTCGTGAGCGCCATCAATGACGCCCCGGCGCTCGGCCTCGATCCGGAGGGCGGCGTGCTGGCCCCCGTCGAGGACGGTCTCATGCCCGGCGAGGAGCAGGCCCGCGAGGAGCCCAGCCCTCACGCCCCGGCCGCGGCGGTGCTGCGCGCCCTGGGCGAGGACCCGGCGTGGCTTGGCCTCTTCGATGGCGTGGCTCCCGTGGGCCGCGCGGCCCGGCCCCTAGCCGGTCGCGAGCCGGTGCGCCAGCTCGTGCGCCGGGTCGAGGAACCCGCCCGCCCGGTGCCGACGGCGCCGACCGAGGCGGCCGAGGCGAGCCCCGCCGAGCCGGAGGCGCGCACCCAGGC
>JALAHE010000048.1 GCA_022712075.1 Galactobacter sp. | reverse complement strand
GGCCGCGATGGCCAGCTGCGAGGCGTTGGCCGGGCGGTCGGCGGGATCCTTGGCCAGCATCGAGAGGATGAGCGCGCGCAGCGGCAGCGGCAGCGTCTCGGGCAGCGCCGGCGGGCGGTCGTTGACCTGCGCCAGCGCGATCGCGATCTGCGACTCGCCGGTGAAGGGGCGGCGGCCCGCGAGGCACTCGTAGCCGATGACGCCGAGCGAGTAGAGGTCGGACTGGCCGGTGGCGGTCTGGCCGGTCGCCTGCTCGGGCGCGAGGTACTGGGCCGTGACCATGACCTGGCCGGTGGCCGTCAGCGGCACCTGGTCGGCGAGGCGGGCGATGCCGAAGTCGGTGATCTTCACCTTGCCGTTGGGCATGATGAGGAGGTTTCCGGGCTTGACGTCGCGGTGCACCAGCCCACGGGCGTGCGCGGCGGAGAGGGCGCGCGCCGTCTGGGCGATCACGGAGAGCGTGAAGTCGGGCGTGAGCACCCGCTCGCGTTCGATGATCGTGGAGAGGGGCTCCCCCGGCACGAGCTCCATCACGAGGTAGGCGGAGCCGTCGGCCTCGCCGTAGTCGAAGACGTTCGCGATGCCATCGTTGTTCAGCAGGGCGGTGTGCCGTGCCTCCGCGCGGAAGCGCTCAAGGAAGCCGGGATCGCCCGTGTACTCCTCCTTGAGGATCTTGATGGCCACGACGCGCCCCAGGACGTCGTCGAGGGCCTTCCAGACCTCGCCCATGCCCCCGATGGCGATCCGGTCGGTGAGCCTGTATCGGCCACCGAGGGAGATGCCGCTGGTGGGTCTCACTTGTTGAACACCGCCTTGAGTACGTTCTTCATAATCGTGCTGGTGAGCCCGTGGCTCTGGTTGTAAGTGATGTCCTCGACGTTCACCGCGATGGCGACCTCGGGGTCATCGGCCGGGGCGAACCCCGTGATCCACGCGTTGACCTTGCCGGTCCCGCTACCGATCTGGGCCGTGCCGGTCTTTGCCGCGATGTCGAGGCCGGGAATGGCCGCCCTCTGCGCCGTTCCCGACTTCACCGGCCCACGCATGAGCTCGGTGACGTCGTTGGCGATCTCCGGCGTGGTCACCGTCGAGTACTTCTCGGCCTTGAAGTCCTGCAGGACCTTCAGGTCCGAGCCCGTGACCTGCTTGATGAGCTGCGGCTTCATGAGCACGCCGTCGTTCGCGATGCCCGCTGCCACCATGGCCATCTGCAGCACGGTGGTCTGCACGTCGTACTGGCCGATCG
Organism: Galactobacter sp.; assembly: GCA_022712075.1. Classification (GTDB taxonomy): domain Bacteria; phylum Actinomycetota; class Actinomycetes; order Actinomycetales; family Micrococcaceae; genus Galactobacter. Next base: position 4,327 of record JALAHE010000048.1, on the reverse strand, counting down.
AGGCCGAGGCGAGGTTGCCGGGAGACATCTCGTCCGTGGGCCACACCGAGGCGGCCGTCGGGGAGAGACCCAGCCAATCCGGCTTCGAGTTGAAGCCGAAGCGCTCGGTCACCTCCTTCATCTTGGCCTGGCCGATCTCTTGGATCGCCTGGCCGAAGGGGGTGTTGCAAGACTGGGCAACGATGAAGCGCAGCGAGGCCTTGTTCGGTTGCTGCGAGCAGCTGCCGCCGTCGAAGTTGCCGAGCGGGGTCGTGGTGCCCGGCGGGGTCCACTTCTCCGAGTTGTCGTACTCGCCATCGAGCTTGAAGTAGCCGGTCTCGAAGCCGGCCACGAGGTCGAGGACCTTGAAGGTGGAGCCGGGGGAGACGCGGTCCTGGACGGCCGGGTTCCAGTAGAGCCGGATGTTCTTGTTCTTCGAGAGCTCGGCGCGGTTGGCCGCCGCCTTCGCCGTCGACTGCACGGCCAGCAGATTGGTGTCGAAGCTGGGCTTTGACACCATCGCCAGGATCTCGCCGGTCTTGGGGTTGAGCACCACGACCGAGCCCTTGAAGTCATCCGGCAGCGCGTCGTAGGCGGCCTGCTGGATCTTCGGGTCGATCGTGAGCTCGATGTTGGCGCCCTGGTCGTCCTGGCCCGTGAAGAGGTTGGCGATGCGGTCGAAGAACTGGTCGTCGGAGCTGCCCATGAGGGTCTGGCTCTGCGAGGACTCGAGCTGCGTGACGCCGGCGTCGAGGCTGAAGTAGCCGGTCAGGCCGGAGTAGAGCTTGGCGTCGTTGTAGACGCGCCTGTACGCGTAGGTGCTGCCCTCGGGGTTCTTGACCGACTCGGCCACCGCCTCGCCGCCCACCAGGATGCTTCCGCGCGGGGAGGAGTTGGCGGCGTCGAGCTTGCGCGAGGTGTTCAGCGCGTTGTTGTTGATCGCGTCAGCCGCGAAGAACTGCACGTAGGTCGTGGCGCCCATGATGATGGCCAGGAGCGCGACGACGGCGACCCAGGTTCGCCTGATGGCCTGGTTCACGCGTCCTCACCTCCCGCGAGCGGCGCGGCCGGACCGGGCTCGCCGGCCTCCTGGGCGCGCTTGGCCTCGACCTTGCGGTCGATCAGGCCCTGCTCGGTCGTGGAGAGGGTGCCGCCGCCCGTGGACGGGCGCCTGGCGTTGTGGGAGATCAAAAGCAAGAGGGACACCAAGATCCAGTTGGCAAGCAGGGCGGAACCGCCCGCGGCGAGGAAGGGCGTGGCGAGGCCGGTGAGGGGCATGACGCGCAGCACGCCGGCCGTCACCACAAAGAACTGCAGCGCGAGGATGAAGCTCAGGCCCGTGCCGAGCAGTTTGCCAAAGCTGTCGCGCGCGCCGAGCGCCGCTCGCATGCCGCGGCTGATGAGGATCAGGAAGAGGCAGACGATCGCCAGCATGCCGATGAGGCCGAGTTCCTCGCCGAGCGAGGCATAGATCATGTCCGACTTGGCCACGGGGATGCGGTACGGCTGGCCGCCACCGAGGCCCGTTCCCGCCATCCCGCCATTGGCCATGGCAAAGAGGCCTTGGACGATCTGCAAGCTTCCGCCCTTGGCCTCGTAGACGCTGGGGTCGAAGGCGTTGAGCCAGACGTTCACGCGGCGCTGCACGTGGCCCATGAACATCACGGCAGCGGCGCCGCCGATGACCATGAGACCCAGGCCGATGACGATCCAGGAGACGCGGCCGGTGGCGACGTAGATCATCACCATGAAGAGGCCGAAGAACATGATGGCCGAGCCGAGATCCCGCTGGAAGACGAGGACGCCGAGGGCCACGGCCCAGGCCACGAGCATGGGGCCGAGGTCGCGGGCGCGGGGGAGCTGCAGGGGGCCGAGCTTGCGCCCGGCCAGCAGAATCAGGTCGCGCTTGGAGCCGAGGTAGCTGGCAAAGAAGAGCGCGAGCGTGATCTTGGCGAATTCGCCGGGCTGCAGCGAGAAGGAACCGACGCGGATCCAGATGTTGGCGCCGTTGATGGTGCCGGCGCCGAGTCCGGGCACGAGCGGAAGGAGCAGCAGCACCACGGAGGCGGCGAGCCAGACGTAGGTGAAGCGGCGCAGCACGCGGTGGTCGCGGATGATCCACATGACCACCACGGCGCAAATCATGCCGAGTCCGGTATAAAGCAGCTGGCTCGTGGCCGCATTGCTGCCGGCGGCCGTGCTGGAAGCAAGGTCCAGGCGGTGAATCATGGCCAGGCCGATGCCGTTGAGCGCCACCACCACGGGAAGAATGAATGGATCGGCATATTTGGCCCAGAGGCGCAACGAGATGTTGACGCCGAGCCCCAGGGCGCCGAGCACCACGACGTGGGTGACCCACGAGGTGTCGTTGCTGGAGGCGCCGACGCTCGAGGAGACGAGGAAGTCGGCCAGCGCTGTGACGCCGAGCGCGAGCACCAGCAGGAAGAGCTCGAGGGTGCGGCGAGTCGGCTGAGGGCGCTGCTTGCGGGAATTCATGCCGCTAGGGGCATTGACGGTGGGGGCGCTCACTGGGGCACCTCCTCACTGCAGAAGGCTGGCGTCTCGCTGTTGATCGAGCCGCCGGCCCCGGGGGCCACCACGGTGCACTGCTCCTTGGCCTTCAAGACGATGAGACGGAGGGTATCCATGGCCTCCTGGCGGTTCTCCGCCGGGATGCCGGCGCTGAGCTTGTCCTGCCAGAACTTGGGCAACACCTCGACCGGAACCTGGGTGGTGGTGTCGACGTGGGAGAGCTTGAGGGGGCCGATGTCTTGGGACACGCCCTGGAACACCGCGACCTTGCCGTCGTCGAGACCCGCGAAGTAGCGGGTCTGCGTCCACGTGTACCCGAAGTAGAGCACCGAGGCCAGGAGGCCGATGCAGACTACGAGGATGCTGGGAAGCACCCAGCCGCGGCGCCGACGCGGTTCGTCGGTGAGCAGCTCGGCCTCGGGGGCCAGGGCGTCGGCCTCGGCCTGCGCCGACTTGTGGTTGAGCAGGGCGGCGGCGCGGCGCTCGCCCGAGCGCTGCGTCACGATGGGGATCTGGCCGGATTCGGTGGCGAGCAGGGCGGCACCCACGAGCGAGTGCGGCCGGTTTGCCATCTCGTGGCGCAAGATCGCCTGATTCGCGGCGAGATCGCCGTCCGCGGCGACGCGCAGCTGGCCCGTGTCCGGCGAGGGATCCTCGGCGACGTCCGGGGAGGTGAGGGGCAGCGACGGCGGCGTCGCCGCGTCGTCGAGCACCTGAACCACCACGGCCGTGACGTTGTCGGGGCTGCCGAGTTCCAGGGTGCGCTGAACCAGCGCGTTGGCGGCGTCCTCGACCGAGCCGGCCTGGCGCACGATGCGCTCGGTCTCCTCCTCGGGGACCACGGCGTTGATGCCGTCGGAGCAGAGCATCCAGACCTCGCCGGGCTCCACGGGGAACTCCTGCAGGTCCAGCTCGGGGGAAGCGTCCGAATCGCCGAGCACGCGCATGATGACGTTGCGGTGGGGGTGCACCTTCGCCTCTTCGGGCGTGATGCGCCCCTCCTCGAGCAGCTTCTCCACGAAGGTGTGGTCGCGCGAGATCTGCTCCCACACGCCGTCCTTCAGGCGGTACGCGCGGGAATCGCCGATGTGGGCAAAGCGAAAGCGATCGCCCGTCAGGAGCAGCGCCGTGACCGTGGTGCCCATCCCGGAGAGCTTGGGATTCGCGTCGACCAGCTCGTTCAGGATGATGTTGGCGCTCTGGATCTCGTCAGCGAGCGTCGTGGCGGGGTGCGCCACGTCGGGGTGATCCAGGTGCACCAGATCGAGGACGGTGGACGCTGAGGCGACGTCGCCGCCCACGTGGCCCCCCATGCCGTCGGCGACGACGGCAAGGTAGCGCCCGGCGTAGCCGGAATCGTCGTTCTTCTTGCGGATGCGCCCCACGTCGGAGGCGGCCGCGAAGTCGAGATAGAGCGCCATGCTATGGCCTCAACTCCATCACGGTTTTGCCGATGCGGATGCGCTGGCCGGGCTCCACCGGCTGGGCGCGCGTGAGCGGCATGTCGTCGATGAAGGTGCCGTTGGTCGAACCGAGGTCCTCCAGGAACCAGCGGCTGCCCTGCGGGAACAAGCGGGCGTGGCGGCCGGAGGAGTAGTCATCGTCGAGGACGAGGTTTGCCTCCTGCGCTCGGCCGAGCAGCAGCGGGCTGGCGCCGAGGGGAAGCACCGTGCCGGCGCGGCGGCCCCCCGGGCGGGCCCCCGCCCCCCGGGCGGGCGGGGGGGGCGAGCCGGGCGGCCCGGCGGGCCGGGGGGAGGCCCGCGGGCCCCGCCCCCGGGGCGCGGCGCGGCGGCGGGGGCCCGCGGGGGGGGCCGCG
>JALAHE010000047.1 GCA_022712075.1 Galactobacter sp. | reverse complement strand
CTTCTACGCAGCGGCCATCCAGGCCGGATCCCAGGACTGGATGGCGTTCCTCTTCGGCTCCTCGGACGCCGGGAACTCCATCACCGTTGACAAGCCGCCCGCCTCTCTCTGGATCCCCGCCCTCTCGGTGCGGATCTTCGGGCTGAGCTCCTGGTCCGTCCTGGTGCCGGAGGCGCTCATGGGCGTGGCCTCGGTCTGGCTGCTCTACGCCACCGTGTCCCGCGTGAGCGGCCGCTGGGCGGGGCTCCTGGCCGGCGCCGCGCTCGCCACGACCCCGGTGGCCCTGCTGATGTTCCGCTACGACAACCCCGAGGCGCTGCTCATCCTGCTTACCGTGGCCGCGTGCTACGCCACGGTCCGCGCGGTGCAGGCCAGCACGCCGGCGGCGGCCGCGGCCCGCGCCGAAGCCAAGGCCACCCGGCCCCGCTGGCGCCGGCCGCTGGGCCCCGTGGGCTGGCTTGTCCTGACCGGCGTCTTCATCGGCTTCGGATTCCTGACCAAGCAGCTGCAGGCCGTGGTGGTCGTCCCCACGCTCGCCCTGGCCTACCTGCTCGCGGCCCGCGTGGGCTGGGGCCGGCGCGTGCTGCACCTGCTGGCCGCGGCCGCCGCCATGGTGGTCTCCGCCGGCTGGTGGGTGGCGCTCGTGGAGCTGTGGCCCGCGGATTCCCGCCCGTACATCGGCGGCTCGCAGAGCAACTCCTTCCTCGAGCTGACCTTCGGTTACAACGGCCTGGGCCGTCTCAACGGCGAGGAGGAGGGCTCCGTCGGCAATCAATGGGGCACCCCGGGCCTGCTGCGCCTCGTCTCTGGCAACTATGTCTCGCAGATCTCCTGGCTCCTGCCCGTTGCTGCGTTGCTGATCGTGGCGACGCTCGTCATGGTGGTGCGCTCGCGGGCCTGGCGCAGCGACGCCGGCCGCGCCCGGATCGGGGCGTTCATCGCCCTGGCCGGCTGGCTGGTTGTGGAGGGCCTGACCATCTCGCTCATGCAGGGCATCACGCACGAGTACTACACGGCGATCCTCGCCGCGCCCGTGGCGGGCGTGGTGGCGATCGGCTCCGCGTGGCTCTGGGAGAGCGGCGGCTGGGGCGCCTCGATCACGCTCGGCCTGGCCGTGGTCGTCGCCGCGCTGACCGGCTGGTGGGCGCTCGCGAGCGCCGGCTGGGGCGCGTGGTGGGGCGGTGTGGCCGCCGCCCTGGCACTCATCGCCGGCATCGGCGTGGCGCTGCGGCCGCTCCTGCGCCGCCGCGAGGCCGTGAGCTGGGATCGTCCGGTCGGCTACGACGGCGGGCTTCCCGCCGGTTCCCTGCCCGACGGCGCGGCCGCCAGTTCCGGCGCCGGCGCCGCCCGCCGCTGGGCACCCCGACTCCTGGCCGGGGCCGCGGGCCTCGCAGTGCTCGGCGCCCTCGGCGCGCAGAGCGCCTTCGCCGCCTCGACTACGACCGTGGCCAAGACCGGTTCCATCGTGTACGCCGGACCGAGCGATCGGATGGGCATGGGCGGCGGCCGCGGAGGCGGCCCCGGCGGGCAGGGAGGCCAGGGCGGCCCCGGCGGCCAGCGCGGCGGCGGCCAGGGCACCACCGGCCAGGGCGGCACGCCCCCGGCGATGCCCGGCGGCCAAGGTTCGCCGGGTCAAGGCTCTACCGGCCAGGGGACGTCCGGCCAGAACGGCACGGGAGCCAACGGCGCTACCGGCCAGGGCGGCTTCGGCGGCTCCTCCGAACGCGGCGGCATGGGCGGCGGCGCGGGCGGCCTGCTCGGCGCCTCCACCCCGGGCACGGAGATCGTGAAGCTGCTGCAGGAGAACGCCGGCGACTACCGCTGGGTCGCCGCAACCACCGGCTCCCAGAACGCCGCCGGGTACCAGCTGGCCGCCCAGGCCTCGGTCATGCCGATCGGCGGCTTCAACGGCACCGACCCCTCCCCCACGCTCGAGCAGTTCAAGGCGTACGTGGAGCGCGGCGAGATCCACTACTACCTCGCCTCCGGCTCCGGCATGGGCGGCGGGCGCGGTGGCTCCGACGGCACCTCCTCGCAGATCAGCAGCTGGGTGCAGGAGAACTTCACGGCCACGACCGTGGACGGCGTGACGGTCTACGACCTCACCCAGCCCGTCGGCTAGGCGGGCCGGGCACGCGCCCGGACCACCCGCCGTCGGGCACTCACCACAGGCAAGGGGCCGCGCACCGTACCGGTGCGCGGCCCCTTGCGTGGGTCCTGAGGGGCTACTCGGCCAGGCCGTAGAGGCGGTCGCCGGCGTCGCCGAGGCCCGGGGTGATGTAGGCCTCGGGGGTGAGGCCGTCGTCCAGGGCGGCGACCACGAGGTGCACGCGGTCGTCGTCGCCGTGGGCCTCCTCGAGGCGGGCCACGCCCTCGGGGGCGGCGATGAGGCAGATGCACGTGACCGAGTCGGCGCCGCGGTTGAAGAGGTACTTGATGGACTCGACGAGCGTGCCGCCCGTGGCCAGCATGGGATCCACCACGAAGACCTGGCGGCCCGTGAGGTCATCCGGCAGGCGCTCGGCGTAGGTGATGATGTCGAGGGTTTCCTCGTTGCGGGCCATGCCGAGGAAGCCCACCTCGGCGGTGGGGACCAGGCGGGTCATGCCCTCCAACATGCCGAGGCCGGCGCGCAGGATCGGGACGACGAGCGGGGTGGGCTTGGCGAAGGCCGTGCCGACGGTGGTGGCGACGGGCGTCTCGACCGTGATGGGCTCCGTGCGGACCTCGCGGGTGGCCTCGTAGGCCAGGAGCGTGACCAGTTCGTCGGTCAGCTGGCGGAACACCGGTGAGGGGGTGTTCTTGTCTCGCAGGACGGTGACCTTGTGGGCCACCAGGGGATGATCAACGACCTGTACGCGCATGGGGGACATTCTACCGCCGCGCGGCCCGATACGGTGGGGGCTATGAGCTCGCTGACACCGCCCGCCGAGGCCGAGGCCTGGATGGAGGCCGCCCTCGCCGAGGCGCGGGCCGCCGGGGCGGCCGGGGACGTGCCGATCGGGGCCGTGGTCACGGGGCCCGGCGGCGAGGTGTTGGGTGTCGGACGCAACATCCGTGAGGTGCACGGGGACCCCACTGGGCACGCCGAGGTGGTCGCCTTGCGGGCCGCCGCCGCGGCCCTGCGGGCGCGGGGGGACGACGACGGGTGGCGGTTGGAGGGCTGCACGCTCACCGTGACGCTGGAGCCGTGTGCCATGTGCGCCGGCGCCATTGTGCTGGCGCGCGTGCCGCGCGTGGTGTTCGGGGCCTGGGACGCGAAGGCGGGTGCCGCCGGTTCGGTGTTCGACGTGCTGCGCGAGCCGCGTCTGAACCACTGGGTTGAGGTCTACTCCGGGGTGCGCGAGGACGAGTGCGCCTCGCTCCTGCGGGAGTTTTTTGCCGCGCATCGGCGCGGTTCCGAGGGCTGAATCCGGCCCGCCTCCAGGGTCTCGAGTGTGTTACTTCCGCGTAGGCACCGTTTTACACACCCTGTCATTTCCCACGTTTCACCCAGCCTGTTTCCAGCTTCGCTCCGTAGTGTCGAAGGCACCTCAAGGGTGCGAGTGATGTTGAAGCCCCGACCGGTTCGCCGGCCGGGGCTTCACAGCGTCCGGGGGTCTGTGAGGGCGTGTGAGTCAGGACCGGGACGCCCCGGTTTGGGACTCACGCGCCCTGTGCCGTAGAGTAATGAGGCCTGGTGACGTGTCCGAGCGGCCGAAGGTGCAACACTCGAAATGTTGTGTACGGTAATCCCGTACCGTGGGTTCAAATCCCACCGTCACCGCGTTTGCGAAGGGCTCCGAATCTCATTGAGATTCGGGGCCCTTCGGCTTTTCTCCGCTCGCGCGACAGCGGCGCCTAGACTCTCGGCACGTCCCGCGCCAGGGCGGCGCGGCGGGAGGAGCACCCATGCCGTCCTTGTCAGGAGCCCTCGAGGCGCGCCTGCGCGCCCTCGGCGCGACCGTTCCGGCCGGCGCCGGCACCTTCACCGAGCGGCTGAGCTCGGTGGCCTTCCCCGGGCCGGACCCCACGTTCATCTTCGAAGAGTGGGCGGACTACGCGGAGAACGCGCTGTTCGATGCGCTCCGCGCGCAACCCCAGCGCGCCGCCGAGCTCGTGACATACCCGGAACTCGTGTGGGACGTTCGCCCCTTCACACCCTTCACCCCCGGCACACCCGACCACGACGAGTGGACCGGCACGATCGAGGCCGGGCCGCTGACGGCGCTCTGCGGCATCGCCGCGCCGACGGTGGTGTTCCTCGGATACTCGAGCGGATGGCCCAACCACTACTTCGTCATCGCCGAGGACCCGCACCCGGAGGACCCGACCGTCTACACCACGGACCACGAGGTCTACTTCGATGAGGTCGAATCCCCCGGCGCGCTCAGCGAGCTGCTCGCCACCCTGCTGACGCCCGAGGAATTCGAGGCCTCCGTGCGCGAGGCGCTTGCGGAGGACTGAGCCGGACTTCGGACGCACGGTCGCCCGCCGCGGACGCACGGTCGGGTGCTGGCGCGCACCGCACGCGAGGGTGGAGGCATGAACAGCAACCGCCTCGACGAGCTTGACTCCGCCGTTCCGCCAACAGCTTCTCCCGCGCAGGCAGCCCCGCCG
>JALAHE010000046.1 GCA_022712075.1 Galactobacter sp. | reverse complement strand
GGGCGGAGGGCGTCCACGCCGTCGGGCGACTCGAGGGCATACTCGCGGTAGCCAAGGAAGGTGAAGTTGCCGTCGTCGAGCCAGCTGAGCAGCTCGGCCGCCTCGCCGGCGTCGCTCGCCTCGGCGGGCATGGAACCCGAACGGATCTCCTCGGCCAGGCCGCGGGCGCGCTCGCGCATCTCGGGCCAGTCGGTGACGGCGACCCGCACGTCCTCGAGCACGGCAGCGACGTCGGCGAGCAGCGCGGCTGAGGCCTCGGCGTCAAGGGAGCCGGAGATCTCCACGCTGATCCAGGACTCGATCACGGCCGTACCGCCCGCTGGGGCCTCGGCGACGTCGAGCTTGGGGAGCGCGGCGGTGTCGCCGCTGGCGACGGCGCGCGCGGAGGGCACCGGGTTCAGCGCCAGCAGCTCGCCGTCGGCGAGCGCGCGGTGCGCAATGAAGGTGGGGTGCACCACGAGCGTGAGCTCCTTGGAGTGGCGCAGGACGGCGTTGGTGACCGAGTCCACCAGGAAGGGCATGTCGTCGGTGACGATTTGCACCACCGTGTAGTCGCCGTCCTCGACGGCGCCCACGCGGGCCGTGCCCGCGGGGCGGGTGGCGCCCAGGGCCACATGTGAGTCCACCCGGCGGTGTAGCTCCGCCTCGTCACGCTCGGCCCGGTCCTCCGGGGCGAGGTGCCGATAGTAGGTGCCGACGAGGTCGTCAGTGACCTCAATCGCTTGAACGGGATGCGACTGGCCGAAGCCCGAGTCGTTCACAACGCCCTCCGAGAAATGGGGTGTAGCCGCGTCATTGCGGCGAGACGTGTCCCACCATAGCCCGTGTTGCGACGCACGGACACTGGCAGCACGGCCGGGCGTTTCGCCGATCCTGACGCGCGCGCCTCAGCCCGCCAACGCGGCGATGGCGCGGCGCAGTCCGGAGCGCGGCGCCGCCTCGGCGAGGGCCTGCCCGCGCAACAGGGCAGCATCCGCCGCGGAGGGGTCCGAGGGCAGGAAATGGCTCGGCGAAAAGGCCTTGGGTCCGAAGCGTTCCCACGCGCGGCGCACGCCCCGTTCGGGGTGCGTCCCGGCGACGGAGGAACGCACCCGATTGAGCACGACGACGGGCGGCGGCCCGGCCGGGAGGGTCGCCGCTTCCTCGCACAGCCTGACGAGCCGCGGAAGCGAGACCGGGTCCGCCTGGCCCACGGCGAAGAGGCGGTCGGCCGCCCCGATCGCTGCAAGCGTCGCGTCGTTGCGTTGGGGAGCAAAGGTGTCAAGGAGCAGCTCGTCGTCCCGGTGGGCCGGGGCGGCGACGTCAACGATCACCTGGTCACAGACGGCGGCGAGCGCCGCGAGCGCCCTGCCGAGCGACGGACCGGAGACCTCCGCCCAGCGTTCGGGGCGCGGCAGTCCCGAGGTGAAGCGCAGGCCGGCGCCCGCAGCCCTCACGCGGGCGAAGGACTCGCCGTCCGCCCCGGGGTCGAAGCCGCCTTGGTCCACCTGGCGGCAGAGCCGCACGATCCCGGCGCTCTCCTCCAGGAGGCCGAGAGACGTCGCGAGGCTCGCGCCGTGGGTGTCTGCGTCGACCAGGACGGTGCGCTGCCCTCGCAGGGCCTCCTCCACGGCGAGGTTGAGCGCCACGGTCGAGCGCCCTGGCGCCCCTCCCGTGCCCCACACGGTGGTGATCCTGCCGCGCAGAGGAGCGCTCGGCCCGGCAGCCGCCCCCACCGCGACGTGCGGCGCTGGGGCCTGCACCCCGAGTCGCCCCCATTCCCCGGCCCAGAGACCGGCGACGGCCGCCTCGACGGCGGCGGGCTCGGCATCCCAGGGCAGCACGCTCAGGCCCCAGCGCTCGAGGCGCAAGCGGTCGGCGTCGCCGGCCACCAGGGCGACACCCCTGCCGCCGGCCCGGTGCAGCGCCTCGACGAGGCCCGCATCGACCGAGGCTGCCTCGCCCGCAAAGACGGCGACGGTGGCCAGGCCAGAGCCGATCACTGCGAGCAGCTCGGCTGCGTCCGAGACGTGACGGACCACGGTCAGCGCCCCACTTGCCTCGAGTTGGGCGACGAGTCCCCGCTCGTCCCCCATGACCACGACGGTGCTCACGGGGCGGCCCCGCTTGCCTCGCCCGGTCGCGGCGGGGCGCCGGCCACGACATCGACGCGTTCGGCTCCGCGGGCCGCCACGAGGGCGGCGACATCGCCCGGCGGCACCAGGAGCTCCAGCACCGTGTGGGTGCTCCCCGCGAGGCCCGCCTCGCTCGTCGAGAGCGCCGTGACCTCGAGCGAGCGGAGGGCCACCCGCGGCGCCGAGGTTGCGCCGTCCTTGACCTCGGTGACGTACACGTCGACGCTGGATCCCACGCCCACACCGGCCGGGGCGCCGCCGTCGAGGTCAAGCCGCACGGGGCGCCGGTCGTCTCCTGCGGATCCGACGGCGCGCAGCGGGACGAGCTCTCCCTGCCGCACCGCGGCGATCACGCGGGTGCCGGCCGGCGGCGCGGCGCTGGCACCGAGGTACGCCCCCGCACTGTCGCCCAGCCGCACGTTCATGACCACCAGGTCCTCGGGAGTGAGTTCCTCCCCCGCGCCCAGGTCCCGAGCCGCGGCGTAGACGGCCTGCGTCTTGTCGAAGCTCTGCACGAGCGCAACCACCCCGAGGACCGAGGCAAGCACGAGGACCACCCCGAGCACGAAGCGCGGGTCCTTGATCCCGGCGCGCGAAAACCTCCGGCGCGTCGGCTGCTTCGCTGTCTCCATGAGAGCCCCCTCGCACGCGGGCCCCTCGCCGCGCAATGTTGGCCGAGCCTCTCGCACGCGCCCCGGTGCGCGCAAGGGCCGGCGCCGCTCCTGTGGATAGCGTCAGCCCGGGAGTCCCCCGGTGAGGGGGTCGAGGATCCAGGCGCTGACGCCGGCGAGGGCAAGCAAGACGGTGCCTTCATCGCCCCGAAGCTCCGCGTGGTCCTGCCCCACCTGCACGAGCCGGGCCGCATGCGTGCTCCCGTCGTCGACGAGGGCCTTGACCAGCGGGCGGTGGCGCGAGGCACGGCGCAACGCGGCGCGCAGCGACAGCCCGCCGCGTTCGACCCCGTTCCCGGACTCGGCACCGGTGCCTTGGGGGAATCCGTGCGGTGCGGCCCCCTCCGGGCCTTCCGCGATGGCGGCGCGCACCGCGCCAAGCCGCACGCACCATTGCTGAGCCGGTGTAGCCACCAGGACGCAGTCAGCCTCCACCCGCGCCAGCGTGCCGGCGCACGCGTGTCCACCGGCGAGGCGCAGGCGCCAGCGTGCGTGCGCGAGGAGTCGGTCTCCCAGTTCCAGCCTCCCCCTCTCGGCCCGCGTGAGCTCCTGCGCCTCGTCCCAGAGCTCGCGCTGGGCCTGCGCGGCGGCGTAGGCCTCCAGGTCGGCGAACAGGTCGTCGAATCGCATGGCGGCATCTTAGCCCTTGACATGGCCTCAACTCGGGGCAACACTTCACGAACCTGATCAAAACACATCAAATTTCATCGAATAGGGGTGAATGACATGGTGATGCGTTCGTGGTTGCTGTGGGGATGCCGACTCGCGCTGGTCGCGGCGGCGCCCTGGTGGTTCTCGCTCACGCCCCTCCCGAGGGGCCTCGTCGGCGAGACCTGCGCGGTCCTCGCGCTGGCGGCCACCGCCTACGGACTATGGTGCTGGGCCCTCAGCGTCGCGACGGCAGCCTGCCTGTTGCTGACGCAGGGCAGGCGCACCACTGGCCGCGCCGCCAGGTTCGCCCGGACCGGATTGCGCTCGCTCGGGCTGTCCGCCGCCTTCGGCCTCCTGGCGGCCCCGCTGGCCTCGGCGAGCACCCAGCTGCCCGCCGTAGCGAGTCTTTCCGTAGAGGGGCCAGCCGCCTCGCACCAGGACCCCTCTCCCGCCTGGCCGGCACCGGCCGCAACGCACCCCGCCCCGGAGGCAACGCCGACGCCACCGCCGGTGG
>JALAHE010000045.1 GCA_022712075.1 Galactobacter sp. | reverse complement strand
TCAACAAACATTGGTTCCCCCCGGAATCAAACATCCCGCCAAGGGGTCACGCGGTCGGCGCGAAGGCGCGCTCGTGCCCGGATAACCCCCCTGCGCCGGTCCCCAGAGTCCCCCACTCAACGGCGTAGTGCGACCACAGTATCCAGTAGCAAAACAGTGTCAACTAACCAAGAAGCGCCCCCGCGGCTCTCGCGGGGGCGCTCAAAGCAAACACGCGCAGAATTCCGGGGAAATTCCCCGAAACCCTTCACGCAAGCACTGCGGAAGAATCTCTCCGGCTGGAGAGCAGAGGCTAGTTTTCGGCCACCTCGGCCAGGAGAATCCACTCCTCCTCGAGCTCGTCGATCTCACTGCTGAGCGCCTGCCGGCGCTCATCGATCTGCCGAACCCGCTCGTAGTCCATGGCCTCGGCGGCGGCGGCCAGCTCGGCGTCGATCCCGGCCACCTCGCCCTGCGCCTTCTCGAGCCGGCGGTTGACGCGCTGCAGCGCCTTGCGCGCCTCGCGCCGCTCGGCCTCGCTCGGCCCGGAGGCATCGGGGGCCGCCGCGGTGCCGGCGCCAAGCGGGGAACCCGCCGGGGCGCCCTGCTCGGAACCTGAACCGCCGACGCCCTGCGCCCGCAGCTGCAGGTACTGGTCGACGCCGCCCGGCAGATGGCGCAGGCGGGAGTCGAGCACCGCAAACTGCTGGTCGGTGACGCGCTCGAGGAAGTAGCGGTCGTGCGAGACCACGATGAGGGTGCCCGGCCACGTGTCGAGGAGGTCCTCCATGGCGGCGAGCATGTCGGTGTCGAGGTCGTTGGTTGGCTCGTCGAGGATCAGCACGTTCGGCTGCTCGAGGAGGATCAGCAGCAGCTGCAGCCGCCGCTTCTGCCCGCCGGAGAGGTCCTTGACCGGCGTGGAGAGCTGCTCGCTCGCAAAGCCGAGGCGTTCGAGCAGCTGCCCGGGCGAGAGCTCAGCGGCCTTGGACCCGGAGCCGAAGGTGTACGAGGTGCGCAGGCCCTCGAGCACCTTGCGCACGGGCTCCGCCGCGAAGGCATCGAGCTCGTCGATGCGCTGGGTCAGCGTGGCGACCTTGACCGTGGTGCCGCGCTTGACCTTGCCGCTCGTGGGCTCCAGGCTGCCGGAGATGAGCGAGAGAAGCGTCGACTTGCCGGCGCCGTTGGGGCCGAGCACGCCGGTGCGTTCGCCCGGGGCGAGACGCCACTCGACCTTCTTGAGGACCTCGCGGTCGCCGAAGCGCACGCCAGCGTCTAAGAGATCAACGACGTCCTTGCCGAGGCGGGTCACGGCGAGGGCCTGGAGGGAGACCGCGTCGCGGATCTCCGGGACGTCGGCGATGAGCTCGTTCGCTGCCTCGATGCGGAACTTGGGCTTGGACGTGCGGGCCGGCGCGCCGCGGCGCAGCCACGCCAATTCCTTGCGCGCCAGGTTCTGGCGGCGCTGCTCGACGGCGGCCGCCTGACGGTCGCGCTCGACGCGCTGGAGCATGTACGCGGCGTAGCCGCCCTCGAAGGGCTCGACGATCCGGTCGTGCACCTCCCACGTGGCGGTGCAGACCTCGTCGAGGAACCAGCGGTCGTGGGTGACGACCAGCAGGCCGCCAGCGCTCGGGTGCCAGCGGCGCTTCAGATGCTCGGCGAGCCAGCTGATCGCCTCGACGTCGAGGTGGTTGGTCGGCTCGTCGAGGGCCAGCACGTCCCAGTCGCCGGCGAGCAGGGCCGCGAGCGAGACGCGACGGCGCTGGCCTCCCGAGAGGTCCTTCACGGGTGCGTCCCATTCGAGGTCCGAAAGCAGCCCGGAGATGACGTCTCGCACCTTGGGGTCGCCGGCCCACTCGTATTCCTCGCGCTCGCCCACGACGGCCGCGCCGACGGTGAGCGCGTCGTCGAGCGTGTCAGCCTGGTCGAGCACGCCGATCGTGACGCCGCCGCGCACGGTCACGCGCCCGGCGTCCGGCTCGGTGCGCCCGGCGAGCATGCCAAGCAGGGTGGACTTGCCGTCGCCGTTGCGGCCGACGATGCCCACGCGGTCGCCCTCGTTCAGTCCCAACGAGACGGAATCGAAGACAACCTTGTTCGGGTACTCAAGATGCAGGGCCTCGGCCCCCAGAAGATGCGCCATATTGTCTTTCAGCTTAAGGGCGGTAAGGCCCTATCGAACGATGTGGGCGCCGCGGGCCGGCCCGCTGGCGACGATGCAACGCACCTCGAGCTCGTCCCCGAGCTGGAGCGCGATGGCCCTGGCGAGTTCGGGGTCGTGGCCTGCAAAGACGGCGACCGTGGGGCCGGAGCCGGAGACGAGCTTGCCGAGCGCCCCGGCATCGCTCGCCGCCGTGAAGACCTGTGCGAGCTCGGGGGCGAGGGAGATCGCCGCCGCCTGCAGGTCGTTGTGCAGCCCGCGGGCGATGGCGAACTCGTCGCCGTCGCGCAGGCCCTGGACGAGCGCGGCTGGCACACCGTCCGGCTGGGGCACGGAGCGGGCCTCGGCCTCGCCGCGCAGCTCGTCGAGCCGACCGTAGACGCGGGGCGTCGAGAGCCCGTAGCTGGCCGGCAGGAGCACCCACCAGCTCGGCTCGGCATGCAGGAGCGGCGAGAGCCGCTCCCCCACCCCGCGGCCCACGGCGGCACCCCCGCGCAGGGCAAAGGGCACATCGGCGCCGAGCCGCTCGGCGAGCCGGCCCAGCTCCTCACGGGTCAGCCCCGTGCCCCAGAGCGAATCGCACGCGACGAGCGCCGCCGCGGCGTCGGCGGAGCCCCCGCCCATGCCGCCGGCGATGGGCACGTGCTTTTCGATGACAAAGCGCACGCCCTCGCTCACGCCGGTGTGCTCGGCCAAGAGCCGCGCGGCCTTGACCGCGAGGTTGGTATCGCCGGAGGGCCACGCCTCGGGATCGACCTCGATGCTCGAGGCATCGGAGAGCTCGGCGACGAACTCGCCGGCCTCGGCCGGGGTCGCGGTGACGCGCTCGTAGAGGTTCAACGCCAGGTACAGGCTCGCGACGTCGTGATAGCCGTCCTCGCGCAGCGGACCCACGGCGAAGTACGCGTTGATCTTTCCCGGCGCCACGGCGGTGGCGCTGCGCTGGCCGCTCCCGGCCTGGGCGCCCCTGCCCTGCGCGGCGGCGTTCACTGCTGCGCCGCCGCCCGGGCGGCGGCGATGGCGGCAAAGGCCGCGACGTCGAGCGACTCGCCGCGGGCCTGCGGGTCCACGCCGGCGGCCACGAGGGCCTCCTCGGCGGCTGCGGCGGAGCCGGCCCACCCGGCGAGCGCTGCGCGCAGGGTCTTGCGGCGCTGCGCAAAGGCGGCGTCGATGACCCGGAAGACGTCGCGGCGCTCCACGTCGGTGCGCGGGGGTTCGCGGCGCTCGAAGTGAACGAGGCCGGAGTGAATCTGCGGCGCGGGCCAGAACACGTTCTTCCCGATGACGCCCGCCTTGCGGGCGTTCGAGTACCAAGCTGCCTTGACGCTCGGCACGCCGTAGGTCCGCGAGCCCGGCCCGGCCACGAGGCGGTCGGCCACCTCGTCCTGGACCATCACGAGGCCGTGCTTGAGGCTCGGGACGGTCGCGAGCAGGTGCAGGAGGACCGGCACCGCCACGTTGTACGGAAGGTTGGCCACGAGTGCCGTGGGCTCGCCCTCGACCCCGTCCACCTTGAGGGCGTCGGAGTGGATCACCGTCAGGTCGGCCGAACGCCCGGGGCGGAACTCCTCGATGGTCGCCGGAAGCCGATCGGCGAAGGCGTCCTCGATCTCGATCGCGGTGACGTGGGAGGCAACGTCCACGAGGCCGAGCGTGAGCGAGCCAAGCCCTGGACCCACCTCGAGCACGTGCTCGCCCGGCGTGACGCCGGCGGCGCTCACGATGCGACGGATGGTGTTGCCGTCGATGACGAAGTTTTGGCCGCGGCTCTTCGTGGGACGGATCCCGAGTTCCTCGGCGAGGCGACGAATGTCCACCGCGCTCAGGAGCGGGAGGGGCGACGACGCGGGGGCTGGTTCGTTCACGGCTTCGGGGCTCACCGCCTCAGTCTACTGGGGGCGGGGCAACGCCCGCGGGCCGCGACCGCCCAGACGAGCGATCTACCGCAGGCCGAGCTTGCGCGTGCAGGCGGGCCACTGGCCCCAGCCGGCGCGCTGCTGCAGCTTGGTCGCGATCTCGATCTGCTGCGCCGGCGTCGCCTGGTGCGGCAGCGCCGCGTACTTGGTGCCGCCCTGCGCGCGCCACGTGGAGGCCGTGAACTGGAGGCCGCCGTAGTAGCCGTTGCCGGTGTTAATGCCCCAGTTGCCGCCCGACTCGCACTGCGCCAGCTTCTGCCACACGCCAGAGGACGGCCCGGACGCCGAGGTGCCGGCCGAGCTCGAGCCGGCGTCGTCGGACGTGGCGGTCTCCTCGACCTTGGTGCCGATGCGCACCACCTTGTCGACGGCCTTCTTGCTCACCACATCGCTCGTGAGCTTGCGGGAGACCTCCTTGCCGTCTTCAAGCACCACGGCGTAGCTCTGCACTCGCTCGCCGGCCTGGCCGGCCGTCTGCGTCTTGGTGGTGCCCTTGGCGAGCGTGGGGTCCTTGACCTCCGTGGTCGCGTAGTCGATGTCGGAGGTGACCTTGGTGTTCTTGTGCTCCACCTTGGTGTATTCGATCTCGAGGCCGTCGCGCAGCACGGTGTTCAGCGCCGGGCTCACCTCGTCGTCCTCGTCCGGGGTGATGCCGCGCTGCTTGAGCGCCGCGCGCACGTCGAGGGCGGTGCTCGTCAGCTCCGTGCTCTTACCAGCGCTGACGAGGGTGAGCGACTTGGGCGTCGTCACGCTCAGCGGCGCGGCGGCGGAGGCGAGGGAGAGGTCCTCGGCGAGCGAGAGCTTCGAGCCGTCCTCGAGGCCGAGTTCGTCGGCCAGCTCGCCCACGGTCTTGGCCGTCGTGGCGACGGTGCGCTGGCTGCCGTCCACGTTGAGCTGGACCTCGCGGGCGAGCTGCACGGTAACGAGGCTGCCCTCCGACACGGGGCTGCCGAGCGAGGGCGAGACCTCGTCGTGTTCACCCACCGTGATGTCGGCGGCGCGCAGCACTGCGGCAACGTCGTTGCCGAACGTCTGCACGGTCCTGCTTTGGCCGTCGACCGTGAGCTGGACCGTCTTGTCCGCGCTCACGAAGCCGACGGCACCGACGGCGATGGCGCCCAGGGCGACGCCCTGAGCGCCGATGACGAGTCGGCGCTTGGTGTTGTGCTGCACGTGAGTCCTTCGTGGTGGCGGGGTGTTTCTCGCCGCGGGTCTTCCCCACCCACGGTGATGCGATCCTTAACCGTAACCGAAACGTGACCTTTGGGGCAAGGAGGGGCATCACCCCGGCTTCGCCCCGCCCGGGCGGCTCAGAAGGCGCCGTACACCCTCGCCGTGTTCTCCCGGAGCGCGAGGCACAGCTCGGCTAGCTCCTCGCCGCGCTGCTCGGCGACGGCACGCACGGCCAGCGGAATCAGGTACGGGGCATTGGGGCGCCCCCGGTACGGCACGGCGGTGAGGAAGGGCGCGTCGGTTTCGACAAGCAAGCGCGAGCGATCCGTGATGCGCAGGGCCTCGCGCAGCTCGTCGTTGTTCTTGAAGGTCGCCGTCCCACCGAAGGAGAGGTACCATCCGTGCTCGGCCGCGACCCGCGCCATGGGGACGTCGCCGGAGAAGCAGTGGAAGACCACGTCGCCCTCGAAGCGCTCCTCGAGCAGCATCCGCACCACGTCCTCGTGCGCGTCGCGGTCGTGAATCTGCACTGCGAGCCCATGATCGGCGGCGATCCGCAGGTGCTCGCGGAAGGAGGCCTGCTGCGCCGCGTGACCCCCCTCTCCCGTGCGGAAGTAATCGAGACCGGTCTCGCCGATCGCCCGCACCCTGGGGTGGGGGGCGAGCGCCTCGATCTGGGCCAGCTCCTCTCCCAGCGTTCCGCGCTCCGCCGCGCGGGCGGCGTCGTTCGGATGCAGCGCCACCGCCGCCAGCACGCGCGCGTCCGCCTCGGCCGCCTCGACCGCCCAGCGCGAGGACGGAACATCGCATCCCACTTGGATGACGGCCTCGACGCCGACCGCCGCCGCCGCGTCGAGCGCGTCGGCCAGGGACACCTCGACGACGCCGTCGCGGAAGTCGAGGTGGGTGTGGTTATCGACCACGGGCAGCGGCAGCGGCTCGGGGGCCGGCGGGTACTCGAGTTTGCGTCGGCGCC
>JALAHE010000006.1 GCA_022712075.1 Galactobacter sp. | reverse complement strand
GCCGGGTGCCGCGGGCGGCGCCGGCTCCGCTGACGGTGCGGAGCCGGACACTTCGGCGGCGGTCACCCTGGTGAACCCCATGGGCCTTCACGCGCGCCCGGCCGCCGCGCTGGCCGGCGCGCTGGCGGGTTTCGACGCCGAGGTGCGGCTCGAGGTGCCCGGGCGCAGCCCCGTTTCGGCGCGCAGCCCGCTCTCCGTGGCCGGGCTCGGCACGCGCGGGGGCGACGAGGTGCTCGTGAGCGCCGCGGGTCCCCAAGCGGACGAGGCGCTCGCGGAGACGGTCCGGCTCATCGAGGAGGGCTTCGGCGAGGCCGGCGATCCGGTCCTCGCGGCCGGTGCGGCCGCGACCGCCGCTGGCGCCGGGGGCGGATCCCCCGCGAGAGGCGCCTCCGGTGCCGGCGCCGCGGGGCCGACCGCTCCGGAGGGCACCCCGCCGGCCGGCGCCGCCCCGTCGGGTGACGCCCCGGCGGGCGGCTCGGGCCTGGGCGTGAGCCCCGGCCGCGTGGTGGGCCCCGCCGTGCACATGCCCCCGCCGCTCGGTGCACCCGCCGAGCAAGCCCCGCTCGCCCCCGAGGCGAGGACCACGGAGGCAAGGCGCCTCGAGGAGGCGGCGTCCGCCGTCGTGCAGGAGCTGAACGCCCGCGCCAAGGCGGCGCA
The DNA here is from genome assembly GCA_022712075.1 of Galactobacter sp. Taxonomy (GTDB): domain Bacteria; phylum Actinomycetota; class Actinomycetes; order Actinomycetales; family Micrococcaceae; genus Galactobacter. The sequence continues at coordinate 2,691 of JALAHE010000006.1, read as the reverse complement.
CGGCGAGGCCTCGGCGATCCTCGCCGCCACGGCGGCCCTGGCCGCCGACCCGGCCCCACTCGAGGCGGCGCTCACGCTCATCCGCGACGAGGGGGCCGGCGCCGAGCAGGCGAGCTGGCGCGCCTACACCGACATCGCCGCCCAGTTCAGCGCGGCGGGAGGGGCGCTTGCCGAGCGCGCAACCGACGTGCGGGACCTGCGCGGGCGCGTCGTCGCGGCGCTGCGGGGGGTCTCGGCCCCCGGCGTGCCCGTGCGCGACGAACCATTTGTGCTCGTGGCACGCGACCTGGCCCCGGCCGACACGGCGGGCCTCGACCCGGCCTTCGTGCTGGCCATCGTGGCGAGCGAGGGCGGGCCAACGTCCCACACTGCGATCCTGGCCCGCTCGCTCGGCATCCCCGCCGTGGTGGGCTTTGCCGGGGCGCAGGCGCTCGCCGAGGGCGAGGGCGTGCTCGTGGACGGCGGCACGGGCGAGGTCCTGGGCCGGCCCACGCCGGAGCAGTCGGCCGGCGCCGCGACGGCGCCCAGCGTCCGCGAGCGCGCAGCCTTCACGGGGCGAGCCGCCACCGCGGACGGCCACGAGGTGCAGCTGCTCGCCAACGTCGGCACGGCGGCCGACGCGCGCAAGGCCGCGGCCGCCGGGGCCGAGGGGTCCGGGCTGTTCCGCACCGAGTTCGCCTTCCTCGACCGGGCCGAGGCACCAAGCGAGGACGAGCAGGCCGAGCTCTACGCGAGCGTGCTGCGCTCCTTCCAGGGCTCCAAGGTGGTGCTGAGGACGCTGGATTCGGGCTCGGACAAGCCGCTGCCGTTCCTGCACCCCGAGGCCGAGGAGAACCCGGCGCTCGGCGTGCGCGGGCTGCGCACCGCCTGGCGGCACGAGGAGATCCTGCGCACCCAGCTCGCCGCGATGGCGAGGGCACAGGCGGAGGTTCCGGGCACGCAGGCCTGGGTCATGGCGCCCATGGTGGCGACGGCCGAGGAGGCCGCCTGGTTCGCCGGGCTGGCCCGCGCGGCCGGCCTGCGGCACGTGGGCGTCATGATCGAGACGCCAGCCGCGGCCCTGAGCGCCGAGCACGTCTTGGAACACGTTGACTTCGTGAGCCTCGGGACCAACGACCTGGCGCAGTACACCATGGCGGCGGACCGGCTCTCCGCCCCGCTCGCCGCGCTCAACGACCCGTGGCAGCCGGCCGTCCTGCGGCTCATCGCTGCCACCGTGAACGGGGCTGGCCTGGCCTCCGCCGCGGGCGGGGCCAAGCGGCCCGTGGGCGTGTGCGGCGAGGCGGCCTCTGATCCGGTGCTCGCGCGCGTGCTCGTGGGCCTGGGCGTGGACAGCCTCTCCATGTCCGCCGGCGCGCTCGCGGCCGTGGCCGAGGGGCTCGCCTCCTCGACGCTCGAACACTGCCGCGCGGCGGCAACGGCGGCACTCTCCGCCGCCGGCGCGCGCGAGGCGAGGGAGGCGGCGTCGGGCCTTCTCTGAGGCCGGCACCCCGCCCTTCCCAGGACCACGCGAGGGCCGGCACCGCACGGTGCAGGCCCTCACGTGCGTCCGCGGCGCGCGCTTCAGTCCTCGGTGTAGACGATCTTCCCGTCCTTCACCGAGACGGTGCCGCTGAAGTTGACCGAGAGCTTGCCCTCCAGGGTGGTGGTCCCGCCGTGATACTGCGCGGTGCCGCTGATCGAGACCTGTCCGGGGTCGCTGAACACGTGCTCGGAGCCCACGGGGCCGGACACGCTGAAGCTGCTTGGCGCCTTGGTCTGCGTGTACTTGATGTTCCTGGGCTCGGTGATGCCTTCGGCGTACACGTCGAACGGGCAGTTCTTCAGCGTGAGGTCGGTGAGCTTGAGGCAGCGCTGGTAATTGGCCTGCGCCGCGGCGATGGCGTCCTTCTTGAACGCCGCCGTGCGCTCGCCCCTCGCGTAGAAGTTCACGGTCTCCGAGCCTTGGTTGGGCAGCAGGTCCGTGTAGGTGCGGGCCACCACGGGGTTCTCCTCCCACGTGGTGTAGCGGTCCTTGGCGAGCTCCACCGAGACCGTGCCGGGCCACACCGCCACGGGTTGGTTCGCGGCCATGAGCTTGAGGGCGTTGACCGGCACGCCGTTGATCTTGGTGACCGCCGTGGGCAGGAGCTGGGCCTGGATGACGGGGAGCGCGAGCTTGAGCGGCACCCAGTCGTCGGTGTCGCTCTCGCGCGAGAACATGAGCGTCATGGAGATGAGTTCGTCGCTCGTGCTGAGCTGGCCGTCGACCGTGGCCGTGGTGCCGTCGATCGTGAACTCGAGCGGCTCGAAGCTCGCGTCAGGGCCCATGGCCGCCTTCGCCGAGGCCGGCGTGAGGGTGGAGAGGTTCGCCTCCCCCTGCACCACGAGCGCCTTGATCGCCGCCGGCTTGCCGGCCAGGAGCCCCTCGGTGAGGCTCGTGACCTGCTCCGCGAGCGCCGGATCCTCCGCCGCGATGTCGGTGATGTCGACGCCGCCCTCGTAGCTGCCGTCATCCTCCCAGAGCGCGATGGGGGAGGAGGAACCGGTGATGTCCTTGAAGATCGAGTTGAAGGGGCCGGCCACCAGGGCGGCGCCCACCACCACAACACCGATGAGCGTCCCGAGCGGGTTGCTCTTCTTCTTCACGCGGGTGCCGGCCGGGAGCCGCGTGCCGGTGCCCGACGGCGTGGGGTAGCCGAGGCGGGCGGG
>JALAHE010000044.1 GCA_022712075.1 Galactobacter sp. | reverse complement strand
GTGCGGGCCTCGCGCGCGATCCTCGACCAGGTCGGCGCCGACGTGGTGGTGGGCGTGGGTGGCTACGTCTCCACGCCCGTGTACGCGGCGGCCCGCAAGGCGGGCATTCCGATCGTGGTGCACGAGGCCAACGCGCGCGCGGGCCTGGCCAACCGCGTGGGCGCCAAGCATGCGGCCGTGGTCGGCACGGCCTTCGAGGGCACCGGGCTGCCAGGCGCCCGGCTCGTGGGCATGCCCATGCGCTCGGGGATCGCCCAGCTGGATCGGGCGGCGCTGCGCCCGCAGGCCCGCGCCGACTTTGGGCTCGGCGAGGACGGACCTGTGCTGCTCGTGACCGGTGGCTCGCTCGGTGCCGCCTCGCTCAACCGGGCGGTGCTGGGCGCGGCGCCGGCCCTTGGCGCCGCCGGCGTCCAGATCCTGCACGTGACGGGCCGGGGCAAGGCGATGCTCGGCGAGAACGGCCGCCCCTTCGAGGCGCCCGGGTACACCCAGGTCGAATACGTCGACGGCATGGAGCGCGCGTACGCGGCCGCCGACCTGGTGCTGTGCCGCTCCGGCGCCGGCACGGTCTGCGAGCTGGCGGCGGTTGGCCTGCCCTCGATCCTGGTTCCCCTGCCCATCGGCAACGGCGAGCAGCGCCTCAACGGCGCGCCGCTCGTGGCCGCCGGCGGCGCCCTCATGGTCGACGACGCGCAGCTGAGCGCCGCGTGGATCCTCGAGGAAGCGCTTCCCTTGATCACCGACCCCGCCCGGTTGGCGGGGATGGAGGCGGCGGCGCGCGCCCACGGCGTGCGCGATGCCGCGCAGAAGATGGCCGAGCTGATCATCGCCTCGGCACGGAAGGGAGAGCGCGCGTGAGCGCCTCGACACAGTCCTTGGGACACGTCCACCTGCTGGGGATCGCGGGGGTCGGCGTCTCCGCCGTCGCCCGCCTGCTGCTCGCCGACGGGCTCAGCGTCTCCGGCACCGACGCGAAGGACCTTCCGGTGCTGCGCGACCTCGAGGCGGCGGGTGCGCGCGTGCACGTGGGCTTCGAGGCCTCCCAGATCGAGGGGGCCGACACGCTCGTGCTTTCCTCCGTCATCAAGGACGGCAATCCGGAGCTCGAGGCGGCGCGGGCCAAGGGGCTCAGGATCCTGCATCGCTCCGAGGCGCTGGCCGCGCTCATGGAGGGCCGCACCGGCATCACGGTGGCCGGCACCCACGGCAAGACCACCACGAGCTCCATGATCGCCCTCATGCTGCGCGAGGCGGGCGAGGACCCGACCTTCGCGATCGGCGCCGCGCTGCCGCAGCTGGGCACGAACGCCGAACTCGGTTCCGGGCCCGCCTTCGTCGCCGAGGCCGACGAGTCGGACGGCTCCTTCCTGAACTACAGGCCGCGCATCGCGGTCGTGACCAACGTCGAGGCCGACCACCTCGACCACTACGGCACGGCCGAGGCCGTGCACGCCGCCTTCGACGACTACGCCGCCCTGCTGCCGCAGGACGGCCTGCTCGTGGCGTGCGGGGACGACGACGGCGCGGCGGCCACCGCGCGCGGCCGCCTGGCGGCGGTGCCCGGCTCCCGCGTGGTCACCTACGGCTTCGGCGAGGGGTCGACGTATCGGCTTGCAGGGGCGGCCCACAGCGGCCTCGGCTCCACGGCCCAGCTGACGGGGCCGGACGGCGTCGCCCGGACCCTGAGCCTGCGCGTGCCAGGCGACCACAATCTGCTCAACGCCGCCGCGGCGTACGCCGTGGGCCTCGAGCTCGGGCTGAGCCCCGAGGCAGCGCTGCAGGGCCTCGCCGCCTTCGCCGGCGCCGCCCGCCGCTTCGAGTTCCGGGGCGAGGCGGCCGGCGTGCGCGTCTACGACGACTACGCGCATCACCCGACCGAGGTCGCGGCGGCGTTGCGCGCCGCCCGCGACGTGGCGGGGGAGGGGCGCGTGCACGTGCTCTTCCAGCCGCACCTCTTCACCCGCACCCGCGACTTTGCCCGCGAGTTCGGGGAGGCGCTCTCCGCCGCCGACCGGGTGTGGATGCTCCCCATCTACCCGGCGCGCGAGGAGCCGATTCCCGGCGTCACGAGCGAACTCGTGGCCGGGAGCGTGAGCGTGCCCCGCGCCGTCGTTCAGGCCGAGGCGGCGGCCGCCGCCGTGGCGGCCGAGGCCGTGCCCGGTGACGTCATCATGACCGTGGGCGCAGGCGATGTGACGGCCCAGGGCCCGCTCATCGTGGCGGCGCTGGCGGAGGCCGAGCGGCGATGAGCGTCACCGGCCAGCGGGCGAACGGCCCAGCGACGGGCGGCGGCGTCCTCCAGATGCCGCGCCCGCCCCGGCGGCGCCTGCGAGGCTGGATCGTGGCGGGGGTGGGCTTGCTGCTCGTGGGCGCCCTGCTCGCGGTGCTGTACCTGACGCCCCTGCTGTCGGTGCGCACGATCAGCATCTCCGGGACGCGGCTGGCCGACGAGGCCAAGGTCCAGGCCCTGCTGAAGGACTTCGTGGGGATGCCGCTCGCCCGGGTCAGCTCGGAGAGCGTGCGCGAGGCGCTGAAGTCCGAGCCGGCCATCTCGGACATCCGGCTCGGGCTCGACGGCCCGAGCGGGCTCAAGGTGACGGTGCTCGAGCACCGCGAGGTGGCAGTCATGGCGGCCGGCGACGGCTTTGTCCTGGTCGGCGACAACGGGGCCAGGCTCAAGACGCTCACCAAGCGCACCGATCGCCAGCTGCCGCTCGTGAAGCTGGACGCGAAGGACCCGGACGGGCGCATCTTCGACACCGTGGTGCACGCGCTCGCGCAGCTGCCGGCGTCGGTGCTGGCCAAGCTCGAGACGGCCGAGGCCGCCTCGGTTGACGCGGTGACCTTCTCGCTCGGCGACAAGCGCACCGTGGTGTGGGGCGATGCCTCCGAGGGAGCGCTCAAGGCCAAGGTGCTCGCGGCGATGCTCAAGGACAAAAACCTCAAGGACAAGGTCATCGACGTGTCCACTCCGCGCACGCCGCTGAGCAAGTAGGGCCCCTTCGGGCCAGAATCCGGGCAATCGGTGGATTGAATGCTCGACACGCCGCCCGATGCGATACCGCTGGGGCGCGCGGCACGGTTAACTTCAGAAGCAAGGACGGAACTTGACTTGAGACCAACCCTCAAGTAGAGGGTCAAGGTTTCGGTCGAAGGCGCCACTCGGCTCGCCTTCACGGTTCTTCGTGGACATCGAACAAGGGACGCAAGACGTGGCAGCTCCTCAGAACTACCTCGCCGTCATCAAGGTCGTCGGCATCGGCGGCGGCGGCGTGAACGCCGTTAACCGGATGATCGAGGTTGGCCTTCGCGGCGTTGAATTCATCGCGATCAACACTGACGCGCAGGCCCTGCTGATGTCCGATGCCGACGTCAAGCTCGACGTGGGCCGCGAGCTCACCCGCGGCCTCGGCGCCGGCGCGAACCCCGAGGTGGGCCGCCAGGCCGCCGAGGACCACGCAGAGGAGATCGAGGAGGTCCTCAAGGGGGCCGACATGGTCTTCGTGACCGCTGGCGAGGGTGGCGGCACGGGCACGGGAGGCGCTCCCGTCGTGGCCCGCATCGCCCGCTCGCTCGGCGCCCTGACGATCGGCGTCGTCACGCGCCCCTTCACCTTCGAGGGCCGCCGCCGCGCCAACTCGGCCGAGTCCGGCATCGACGCGCTGCGCGACGAGGTCGACACCCTCATCGTGATCCCGAACGATCGCCTGCTCTCCATCTCGGACCGCAACGTCTCGATGCTCGACGCCTTCCGCTCCGCGGATCAGGTGCTGCTCTCCGGCGTGCAGGGCATCACCGATCTGATCACCACCCCCGGCCTGATCAACCTTGACTTCGCCGACGTCAAGTCGGTCATGCAGGGGGCCGGTTCCGCGCTCATGGGCATCGGCTCGGCCCGCGGCGAGGACCGCGCCGTGCAGGCCGCCGAGCTGGCGATCGCTTCGCCGCTGCTCGAGGCCTCCATCGACGGCGCCCACGGCGTCCTGCTCTCCATCCAGGGTGGCAGCGACCTCGGCCTCTTCGAGATCAACGAGGCGGCCCGCCTCGTCCAGGAGGTTGCGCACCCCGAGGCCAACATCATCTTCGGCGCCGTCATCGACGACGCCCTGGGTGACGAGGTGCGCGTGACCGTCATCGCCGCCGGCTTCGACAACGTGGACATGACCTCCAAGCCGGCCGCCCCGCGCGCCGTCGAGGTTCCGGCCTCGGTGCCGGTCCAGTCGGTTCCCGGCACCGTCCCGGCCCAGGTTCCGGGCACCGTGCCGATCGTTCCCGGCACCGTTCCGGTCGCCCAGCCCGGCCC
>JALAHE010000043.1 GCA_022712075.1 Galactobacter sp. | reverse complement strand
GGACGGGGGTGCGTTGGGCGCGAAAGCGTCACGAGGTTGCTCCGTTGCGGGGCGAGGCGATGAGGGAGGTCATGAGGGATTCGAGCGCCAGCAGGGCCTGCACATTGCCGATGATACGGCGGCGGGCCACGGAGATGGCGTCGATCGCGGAGAGGGAGTGCGCGGCAGTGGTGCCGGCGGCGTAGCGCCGCAGCGGCTCGCCCAGGTGCTCGTTGACGAGATCCTGGCCGGTGCCGAGCTGCAGCGTGAGCGTGTCCCTGAAGAAGGTGGTCAGGTCGATGAGCGCGCGGTCGATCGCGTCGGTCGTGCCGCGGCGGGCCCGGCGTTTCGCCGCGTCGGCCAGCGCCTTGAAGTGGCTGCGCATCTGCGGCGGGATGGCCTCCTCCGGGGCCAGCCCGAGCTGGGTGCGCAAGCGCGCCTCGTCGCCCTGTTCGCGGGAGGTGGCCTCGGACTCCGCCTCGGCCGTGGTCAGCTCGAGGAAACGGGCAGCCGCCTCCATGGCCGCGGGGAGCGTGGGCAGGTGCAGCGGAAGGGCCACGACCTGCTCCCGGCGCGTCCGGGCGCCCTCGTCGCGGGCCAGCCTCCTGGCCACGCCGATGTGGCCCTGGGACACCCGCGCCGCGAAGGCCGCCTGCTCGGGGGTGAGGCCGTCGCGGCGAACCAGCAGCTCGGTGACGGAGGCGGTGTCTGGCACGCGCAGGCTGACGCCGCGGCAGCGGGAACGGATCGTCACCAGGACGTCAGCGGGCGAAGGGGCGCACAGGATCCAGACCGTGTGCGGCGGCGGCTCCTCGATGGCCTTGAGCAGCACATTCGTGGTGCGCTCGGTCATGCGGTCGGCGTCCTCGATCACGATGATGCGCCAGGCGCCGCGCGAGGGCTTGTCCTGCGCCTTACCGATCAGCTCGCGCACGTCGGCGATGGCGTAGCTGACGTTTTCGGTGCTGATCATGGCCACGTCCGGGTGCACGCCGCTCAGGACCATGCGGCACGCATCGCACACCCCGCACCCGCGGGGCTCCGAGGCCGGTGCCTCGCACTCGAGGGCGGCGGCAAAGGCGCGGGCAGCGTTGCTGCGGCCGGAGCCGGGCGGGCCGGTGAACAGCCACGCGTGGGTGGGGTTGCCCTGCTGCGCCGTCGCGGCCAGCGTGGCGACCGTGCCGGCCTGCCCCGGAAGGTCGTCCCAGACGCTCATCGCTGTCCCCCCGCCGCGGCCGCCTCAGCGCGGGTGCGGCGCAGGGCCGTGACGGCGTCGGTGATGCGCACGGTGATCTCGTCCTGGGAGAGCGTGGCGTCGATCACGACAAAGCGCTCGGGGGCGGCCGCTGCGAGCTGCAGGAAGGCCTCGCGGATGGAGGCGTGCCAGGCGTCAGGCTCGGACTCGAGGCGGTCCTCGTCGCGCCGGCCGGCGGTGCGGCGCGCGCGGCCGTCCTCGGGCGAGATGTCGAGCAGGAAGGTCAGGTCGGGAGAGAGCCCGCCCGTCGCGAAGCGGTTGAGCTCGGCGACCTCCTCCAGCCCCAGCTCGCGCCCAAAGCCCTGGTAAGCAAGGGAGGAGTCGACGAAGCGATCGCACACGACCACGTCCCCGCGGCGCAGCGCCGGCCGAATCACTTGGTCAACGTGGGAGGCGCGGGCGGTCGCGTACAGCAGCGCCTCCGTCCGGGCGTCGATGGGGCCGTGTCCGTGCTCGAGCACGAGCGAGCGCAGGGTCTCGGCCAGCGGAGTGCCTCCGGGTTCGCGCGTGCGCACCACGCGCTCTCCGGAACTGACGAGGGCCGTGGTCAGGCGCGCCGCCTGCGTGGACTTGCCTGAGCCGTCGCCGCCCTCGAAGGTCACGAAGAGACCGGGGCCCGACTCGGGGGCGGTGGGGGTGGCAGACGGGAAAGAACTCACCTCCCCAGCGTAACGGGCCACCCCGCGCGCTCGCGGCGGTCCTAGGCTGTGCGCATGAGCTCTGCCGACTCTTCCTCACTGCACCCGAGCACGGCCGTTGTGGCGCTGTGCCGCCCCGAGCGCGACGTGGACGCACCGCTGAATCCACCCATCGTTCTGTCCTCCACCTTTGTGGGCGACGGCACGCCCGCGCCGGGTGAGCGGGTGTACGCGCGCTACACGAATCCGAGTTGGGAGCCGCTGGAGGAGGCGCTTGCCGAGCTCGAGGGCTCGGACCATCCGGGGCTCGCTTACGCCTCCGGCATGGCTGCGGTCAGCGCCGCGTTCTCGCTCGTGCCGATCGGCGGCACGGTGGTGGTCCCCGCCTCGGCGTACAACGGCACGGTTGGCCTGGCCAGGACCCTCGCGGACGACGGCGCCCTGAGCGTGCGCGAGGTGAATCCCTCGGACACCAACGAGGTGATCGCCGCGCTGCCCGGCGCCGATCTGATCTGGCTCGAGTCGCCCACGAACCCCCTTCTTGACGTCGCCGATGTGCCGGCGATCGTCGCTGCGGCCAAGCAGCACGGCGTGCTGGTGGTAGTTGACAACACCTTCAGCACCCCGCTGCGCCAGCGCCCGCTGGAGCTCGGCGCCGATGTTGTGGTGCACTCGGCCACCAAGTTCATCGCGGGACACTCGGACGTGCTCATGGGGCTCGTGGTCGTGGCGGACGCCGAGCTGCGCGCCAAGCTCGCCTCGCGCCGCACGCTGGCCGGCTCGGTTCCCGGGCCCTTCGAGGCCTGGCTGGCCCTGCGCGGCCTGCGCACCATGGCCCTGCGTCTGGACCGTGCGGAGGAGAGCGCTGGAGAGCTGGCGGCCCGCCTCGAGGCCGAGCCGGCGCTGTCCCGCGTCCGTTACCCGGGCCTGGCCTCGCACCCGCACCACGCCCGCGCCGCGGCACAGATGAGCGGCTTCGGCGCCGTGATCTCCATCGAGTTCGAGGGCGGCGAGGAGGCGGCCGTGCGTTTTGTGCGCGGGCTTGACCTCTTCACGCCGGCCACGAGCCTCGGCGGGGTCGAGTCGCTCGTGGAGCGCCGCCGCCGCCACCCGGGCGAGCCGGAGGCCGTGCCGGTGAGCCTCGTGCGCCTGAGCGTCGGCATCGAGCACGTCGAGGATCTCTGGGCGGATCTGCAGCGGGGCCTGCGCGCCGCCGAGGCGAGCGCCCGACCCTCGTTAGACTGACCGCATGTATGTTGCGCTCGTAGCCACGCAGTGGCTCTACCTGGCCGCGGCCGCCGTGGTCGCCGTGATCTGTGTGTGGGCCCTCGTCGATTGCCTGCGCCGCCCCGCCGCGAATTTCACGGCCATGGGCAAGCTGAGCAAGCCGGCCTGGCTCGGCATCACTGGCGTGGCAACGATTGTCTCGGTGGTGGGCGTCGTCTTCCTCTCCCCGAGCAGCTTCTTCATGATCGCCGCGGCCGTGGGCGCCGGCGTCTACCTGGCCGACGTCAAGCCGGCCGTCTCCGGCAAGGGAAACAGCTGGTACTGAGCGGCTGAACGCCGCATCGCGCTTCGGAGGAGGGGCCGCACCGGGCACGGTGCGGCCCCTCCTTTGTTGCTTGAACGTTGCGCGACGGCGCGACGGCGCGACGTCGCCTTGCGCCGGATGGCCCGGCGCCGCCGTGTGCACGACGGCGCGGCGTCGCCTCGCGCGCTACGGCGCGCGTTCGCCGGAGGGCGCCACGGCCTCCCACGCGAGGGTGAGCTCGCCCTGTCGCCAGCGGCGGTCGTCGTCGAGCACCGCCCAGCCGGCCGCCTTCAGGCGGGCGGCCATGAAGCGCCAGCGCTGGCGCAGGCCGAAGGGCGCCACGGCGGTGGACGCCGCCCACTCGGCGCCCATGGCCTTGAAGAGGGCGTGCACCTTCTCGCCCGGCACGTTGCGGTGGATGAGCGCCTTGGGGAGGCGTTCGGCGAGGTCCGAGGGCGCCTCAAGCGAGGCGAGCTGCGTCGCGAGCGTCAGCGTACGCGGACCAATGGCGTCCAGGCCCACCCAGCAGGCGCGGCGCCCGAGCTCGTCGCACGTCCCCTCCACCACGATCCCGCCGGGGGCCAGCCGGGACGTGAGACGTCCCCAGATCTCGGCGACATCGGCCTCTTGGTACTGGCGCAACACGTTGAAGAGGCGGATCACCGCAGGGCGCTCTGGCGTGGGGACCTCGAAACCGCCGTGGGCGAAGGACAGCCCCTCGCGGGAGGCACGGGCGGCCTCGCGGACCCGCTCGGGATCGATCTCGAGCCCCGTGACCCTGGCGCGCGGGTTCAGGGCGCGCACGCGGTCGAAGAGCTCAACGGTCGTGACGGGGGCCGCGCCGAAGCCGAGGTCCACGAGGAGCGGCGATCCGTGGCGCAGCTGGGAGGCGTGGGAGGCGAGGAGCCAGCGATCGACGCGGCGCATGCGCTGGGTGTGGGTGGTGCCGCGCGTGGGGTTGCCCTGGGGGCCGCGACTTGACGCGTTGAACCCCTTCGCCTTGTGCACCACGAGAGACAGTCTAGTGGCGCGTCACGTGGGCCCCAGGGCGGGGGAGCACTGAATAGACTGGGGGCATGACCCACACGCTGATCCTGCTCCGCCACGGCCAGAGCGAATGGAACCAGAAGAACCTGTTCACCGGTTGGGTGGACGTGAAGCTGACGGAGCAGGGCCGCGAGGAGGCCCGCCGCGGCGGCGCCATGCTGCGCGAGTCCGGCCTGCTGCCAGACGTCCTGCACACCTCGCTGCTCTCCCGCGCCATCCTCACCGCCAATCTGGCGCTGGAGGAGGCCGATCGCCTGTGGATCCCCGTGGATCGCAGCTGGCGCCTCAATGAGCGTCACTACGGCGCGCTGCAGGGCAAGGACAAGACCCAGGTGCGCGACGAGTTCGGTGAGGACCAGTTCATGGTCTGGCGCCGCTCCTACGACGTGCCGCCGCCGGCCCTGGCCGACGACGATCAGTACTCGCAGATCGGCGACCCGCGCTACGCGGCGCTCGGCGACGACGCCCCGCGCACCGAGTGCCTCAAGGACGTGCTCGAGCGCATGCTCCCGTACTGGGAGGGCTCCATCAAGGAGGACCTGCGCCAGGGCAAGACCGTCCTGGTCACGGCCCACGGCAACTCGCTGCGCGCCCTGGTCAAGCACCTCGACGGCATCTCCGACGAGGACATCGCCGCGCTGAACATACCCACGGGCATCCCGCTCGTGTACGAGCTGGACGAGGACTTCAAGCCCACGGTTCCCGGCGGCCGCTACCTCGACCCGGAGGCCGCGGCGGCCAACGCCGCCGCCGTCGCCAACCAGGGCAAGGCCTGATCTCGCCAACGCGACGAAGGGCGGCTCCCCGGCAGGGGAGCCGCCCTTCGTCGCGTGAGCGGGTGGATCAGTCGATCGGCAGGTCCGAGTTCAGGCCCGGCTCCCATTCGCCAGTGACGAGGTACGTGATCTTGCGGGCCACGGAGACGCCGTGATCGCCGAAGCGCTCGAGGGAGCGGCGCGTGAGGGTGGTGTCGGCCGTGGTGGGGGCCGACTCGTTCCACTCAGGGGTCGCCACAATGCGGAAGATCGAGGCGTGCAGCTCGTCGATCTGGTTGTTCGACTCGATGATGCGCCTGGCCACCGCGAGATCGCGGGTCTCCAGCAGCTCGCCCAGGTCGCGGGCGATGGAGAGGTCAAGGCGGGCCATCTCCGAGAACGTCGGCATGACCGACGCGGGGACCACAGGGTCGGGGAAGCGCAGGCGCGTCAGCTGCGCCAGGTGACGGGCGAGATCGCCCATGCGCTCCAGCGAGGCGGACATGCGCAGCGATCCAACGATCATGCGCAGATCCGAGGCGACGGGGCCCTGCAACGCGAGCACGTCGATGGCGCGCTCGTCGAGCTGGTTCTGTTTGAAGTCGATGCGAGCATCCGCGGCGATGACTTCCTGCGCCAGCTCGGTGTCGGCCGTCGTGAACGACTCCCAAGCGCGCTCGAAGGCATCGGCCACGAGCGACGTCATCTCCGCGAGATCCTCACCAATGGTCTGCAACTCGGCCTGAAAAACCTTGCGCACGCGCGCATCCTTTCGTTGTCAGCTGCGCCGGAGACGGGCACACACCCGCCCGGCATGAACAACTTTCACAGCCAGAGGTGAAGCAAAGGAAGGGGCTGGGTGAACATCAGGTGAACGAGCCCCGTGCGGCGTCATCTCGGGCCAAAAGCCGCTTGCAGGCCTGGTTAGGCTAGCGATCGTGGACCTGTATCTGATCACGGCCGTGGTGGCCGGCGTCGTCGGCCTTGCCTTGGGCATCGCCGGTCTTGCTGCGTACCGCCATGCCCGCGCGGGCCGCGTGCTGTCCCTGCCGGACGATGAGCCTGAGCTGCCCGCCGGTGCAGCCGACGTGCTCTCCGTCATCGGCCGCGCCTTTGTGCTCGTCGACGACGTCGACGGCGTGGTCAGGGCCAATCCCTCGGCCTACGCCTATGGGCTGGTCCGCGGGCACTCCCTTGTCCACCAGGAGCTCTCGCAGCTCGTGCGCCGCGTGCGCGCCGACGGCGTGATCGAGGAGGGCGAGTTCGACCTCGCCCGCGGCCCCGTCGGCCAGGGCTCCATCGTGGTGCACGTGCGTGCCGCGCCGCTCGGCGGCGAGCACATCCTGCTCCTGGCGGACGACCGCACGGAGTTCACCCGCACGGCGGCCATGCGCAACGACTTCGTCGCCAACGTCTCCCACGAGCTCAAGACGCCCGTCGGCGCCGTGTCGCTCCTGGCCGAGGCGATCGACGACGCGGCGGAGGACCCGGACGCGGTGCACCGCTTCGCCGGGCGGCTCGAGAAGGAGTCGAAGCGCCTCGCCGCCTTGGTCCAGGACATCATCGAGCTCTCGCGCCTGCAGGGCACGGACGTGGTGGTCAAGGGCAAGCCGGTGGACGTGCGCCAGTTGCTTGACGAGGCCGTCGACCGGACCTCGATCATCGCCGGTGAGCGCAACGTCCGCGTCGGCGTCGGCGGCGCCGAGGAGGCCTGGGTCTACGGCGACGGCGATCTGCTCATGACGGCCTTCCGCAATCTCATCGACAACGCCATCCGCTATTCTCCGGCCAACACCACGGTCGGCGTGGGCCTGCGCCGGCGCGACGGCCTGGTCACGGTGTCCGTGACCGACCAGGGCCCGGGCATCGCCCCGGAGGAGCAGGAACGCGTGTTCGAGCGCTTCTACCGCGTGGACGCCGCCCGGGCGCGCGCCACGGGGGGCACGGGCCTCGGCCTGAGCATCGTCAAGCACGTCGTCGCCAATCACGGCGGCGAGGTCACGCTGTGGTCCCAGCCGGGTCAGGGGTCCACCTTTACCGTCCGTCTCCCCGAGATCGAGGAGCGGGAGGACGACCGCGAGGTCGTCGCATCGAGGGCCGGCGGCATCGCCGCCGGGGAAAGTGAGCAACGTTGACACGCATCCTGGTCGTGGAGGACGAAGAGTCCCTGAGCGATCCGCTGCAGTACCTGCTGCAGCGTGAGGGCTTCGACGTGGACGTGGTGGCGGACGGGGAGGAGGCCGTGCGTCATTTCGATCTGCACGGCGCCGATCTGGTGCTGCTCGACCTCATGCTGCCGGGCCTGCCGGGCACCGAGGTGTGCCGCCAGGTCAGGGCCCGTTCGAACGTTCCCGTCATCATGCTGACGGCGAAGGATTCCGAGATCGACAAGGTCGTCGGCCTCGAGCTGGGCGCCGACGATTACGTCACGAAGCCGTACTCGGCCCGGGAGCTTGTGGCGCGCATCCGCGCCGTGCTGCGCCGTCAGGGCGAGCCCGAGGAGCTGGTGAGCGCAACGGTGGAGGCCGGCCCCGTCCGCATGGACGTGGAGCGCCACGTCGTCACGGTGGCGGGGGAGCGCGTGGCGCTTCCCCTCAAGGAGTTCGAGCTCCTGGAGATGCTGCTGCGCAACGCCGGTCGGGTCATGACCCGCGGCCAGCTCATCGATCGCGTGTGGGGCTCCGACTACGTGGGCGACACCAAGACGCTCGACGTCCACGTCAAGCGCCTGCGCTCCAAGATCGAGTCGGATCCGGCCCGCCCCGCGCACCTCGTGACGGTGCGCGGCCTGGGCTACAAGTTCGAGGGCTGAGCTAAGCACACCCTGCCCGACGTCGGGTGGTGACCTCCCAGCGCGAGGTCACCCCCCCGACGTCGGGCCTTGGTGTCCCCCGGCCGGGGAACAAACGAAGGGCTCCCCACCGATGCGGTGGGGAGCCCTTCGTTGCGCTGTGCGGGGCGAGTCAGTGAGACTCGGCGGCCTCGCTCGGCTTGAGGTGCTCGGCGTTGGACTCGTCGAAGCCGCCCGGAACGAACTGGGCGTACTCCTTCAGGGTGCCGTCCACGACCGGGACGTTGACGGACTTGGCCGCGTCGCTGCCCGTGGTCACGGAGATCTTGAAGTTCAGACCGGGGTTCGTGGTCTTGTCCAGGCCGGCGTCGGCGCCGGAGCCCGGGATGGTGAACTGCTCGGCGTACTGCTCGTCCTGCAGGTTGATGCTGGAGTTGGCCTTCACCGGGAGGGTGATGGTCTTCTCGCCGGCCTGGATGCTCAGCTGCGAGTCCTTGGAGGACTCGTTGGAGACCTGACCGATGAAGCGGGCGGGCTTCTCGGCGCCGTTGGTCACGAGCATGAGGTTGCGCACCTGAACCTCGGTGCCCCAGATGCCGATGCCGTCGGAGGCGTCGTAGTGGATGGTGGTGGCCTGATCGTTGATGGCGCCACAACCGGACGCGCCAAGGGCCAGGAAGGCCAGTGCTGCGGCGGCGGCAGCCTGACGGGCGCGGTACTTCTTCACTTCGATCGCTCCTCGAGAGTGGACGACGGGGTCTCGGGTCCGGGAGTGCGCTTGGGGTGCGAGTGGACACCGATCTTCTACACAGTGTAGTCAACGCGCGGGCCGATCGCTGACACGTTCACGAGGCGGGGTTCGCGGTGGGCGCAGGGAGGCCCCGGACGCTCACCCCTCGTCCTGCGCGGCCCCGCATGCTAAACTGGGTGGTCTGGAAAGGGGATTATCCACATGGTTTTTGAGGTTGGAGAGACGGTCGTCTACCCCCACCATGGTGCCGCAATGATCGAAGAGATCAAGATGCGCACCATCCGTGGCGAGGAGAAGATGTACCTCAAGCTTCGGGTCGCTCAGGGCGATCTGACGATCGAGGTCCCCGCTGAAAACGTCGACCTGGTCGGCGTGCGCGATGTGGTGGGCCAGGAGGGCCTGGACCACGTGTTCGAGGTGTTGCGCGCCGAGCACGTGGAGGAGCCCACCAACTGGTCCCGCCGCTACAAGGCGAACCTGGAGAAGCTGGCTTCCGGCGACGTGAACAAGGTGGCGGAGGTCGTCCGCGATCTGTGGCGCCGCGAGAACGACCGCGGGCTGTCCGCAGGCGAGAAGCGCATGCTGGCCAAGGCGCGCCAGATCCTCATCTCCGAGCTGGCCCTGGCCAAGAAGCTCGAGGAGGACGAGGCCGAGGCCGTGCTGGACGAGGTCCTCGCGACCAAGTAGGCACCGCCCACGCAGTCATCGAAGGGGCCCGCAGCGATCTGATCGGTGCGGGCCCCTTCGTCTGTCCCCAACGCTCCGGCCGGGGAGCGCGGTGCGTAGGCTGGGAGGCGTGAGTACTCCGCAGCCCGCCAGCCCGTCATCCGCCGCCCGCACCGCGATCATCGTCGTGGCGGCCGGCCAGGGAACCCGCCTCGGCGCCGGTGCGCCCAAGGCCCTCGTTCCGCTCGCCGGGCGGCCGCTGCTGGCCCACGCCCTTGACGTTGCCGTTGACCCGGCGCTGGCCGTCACGGTGGTGGTCGTGACACCCCCTGGCGATGACCGGCTGGACGCGACGGTCGCGGCCGCGGCCCGTCCGGGCGTGGAGGTGATCGCCGTGAAGGGCGGCGAGACCCGCCAGGCCTCGGTCGCGGCCGGCCTGGCGGCCGTCCCCGACGCGCGCCGGGTGTTGGTGCACGACGCCGCTCGCTCCCTGACCTCGACGGCCCAGTTTGAGCGCGTGGCCGGGGCCCTGGCCGCCGGTGCCGTGGCCGTGGTGCCCGGGCTCGCGGTGGTCGACACCATCAAGCTCGTGGACCGCCAGGGGCGCGTGACCTCCACCCCCGAGCGCTCGCGGCTGCGCGCCGTGCAGACGCCGCAGGGCTTCGACGCCTCGCTGCTGCGCCGCGCGCACGCATCTGCGGCGGGCGGCGATGTGAGCGACGACGCAGGGCTCATGGAGGCGGCCGGCGCGATCGTGCAGGTCGTGGAGGGCGAGGAGCGCGCCTTCAAGATCACCCACCCGCGCGATCTGGAACGGGCCGAGCGACTGCTGGCCGAGCTGCGTCCGGGTCCGGACGAGGTCTTCGACGTCGAGGCGCCGGCTGCGGCGCCCGGCGGCCCACGGATCGGTCTGGGCATCGACGTCCACGCCTTCGCCGAGGACGAGGGCACCGAGCTGTGGCTGGCCGGGCTGCATTGGCCGGGGGAGCGCGGGCTCTCGGGGCACTCCGACGGCGACGCCGTGGCACACGCGGCCTGCGACGCGCTCTTTTCGGCGGCCGGCATCGGCGATCTCGGCACGCACTTCGGCACCTCGCGGCCCGAGTACGCCGGGGCCTCCGGCGCCCGCCTGCTGGGCGAGGCCTGCCGCCTGGTGCGTGAGGCCGGCTTCGAGATCGAGAACATCAGCGTGCAGTTTGTGGGGAACCGGCCCAAGTTCTCGCCGCGCCGCGCCGAGGCGGACGCCGCGCTGAGCGCCGTCGCCGGGGCCCCGGTCTCCGTCATCGCGACGACG
>JALAHE010000042.1 GCA_022712075.1 Galactobacter sp. | reverse complement strand
GTCCTGCGCCGCCGTGCCTGCGCCAGCGTCGTGGACACCGACCGGGCGCTGCTCACGACGATGCTGCAGAACGTCGTCAACAACGCGATCAAGTACGCGCCCGGCCGGCCGATCCTGATCGCGTGCCGGCGGCGGGGCGGTCGGCTCGCCATCCAGAGCCAGGCACCGAGCAGGGTCGCCGCGGCGAGCGCTAGCGAGGCCCCCGCGCTCGCCGTGGCCGCCGCGCCGCTCGCGTCGTCGTAGGAGTCGGTGAATTCCCGCAGGGCGAGCGGGACCCACCAGCACAGGGACAACATGCCGGCGAGGAAGAGCGCTGCGCCAGACCAGGCCGCGACCACGCGGGGTGCCTGCCGCAGGCGCTCGGCCGGCGGGGCGGATGCGGCGCCGTCTTCCCTCGCTCCCGCCCCGGATCGGAGGGCCGGGACGGCCCACAAGACCAGCGCTGCAAGCGCGACGCCCACGGGGTAGAGCGCCACGTCGCGCCAATCGAAGGTGGTGCCGAGCGTGAGTCGCCAGCCGATCCACTGCGAGGACAGCCGGGCGGGAACCCCGGTGAGCTGCCACAGCTCCACGCCCCAGCAGAAGGCCAGGCCGAGCGGCCAGGCGAGCCACGCGCTCACGCGGCGCCGTGATCCCCAGAACAGCGCGAGCCCCAGGAGCGCCGAGACGAGCGCGGCGTAGGCGATCGTGCCCATCAAGCTTCCTCCAACTGCGTGCTGTGTGCCGGGACCGGGTGGGGCCGGAGGCCCCGGCCGCTCAGGTGACGTCGAAAGCCAGAGGCTACCGGGCGCCGTCGGGCAGCGAACGGCCCCGGGGCGAGCCGTCACCGAAAGGTGACCAACCACCCGCGTAGCGAGCAGTCTTCATTCAGGTCTTACGCAGGAAACATTCCTATGGATGAATGTCCCCCATGATGGATCTCTTCGCTGGCTACACGGATGGGGCGCCGCCGCGCCGCTCGGCCGCCGGGGTGCCCGGCTGGGACGAGATGTTCCCGAGTACAAGCTTTGGGCCCTCCGCCCCGCGCGAGGCGTACCTGGAGCTGCACCGGGTCCTGAAGACCATCGACCAGGAGGAGCTGCGCAGCCGCACAGACGCGCTCGCCGGAAACTACCTCTCGCGCGGCGTGACCTTCGACTTTGCCGGTGAGGAGGCGCCCTTCCCGCTGGACCCGCTGCCGCGCATCATCGAGGCGCGCGAGTGGGAGCACATCGAGGCAGGCGTCTCCCAGCGCGTGCTGGCGTTGGAGGCGTTCCTCGCGGACGTCTACGGCCCGGCCGCCGTGGTCCGCGACGGGATCGTCCCCGCCGCCGTCATCGCGTCCTCCTCGCAGTACTACCGTTCGGCTCGCGGCGTGGAGCCGCCCAACGGCGTGCGCATCCACGTGGCAGGCGTCGACCTGATCCGCGACGAGACGGGCACGGTGCGCGTCCTCGAGGACAACGTGCGCATCCCCTCCGGCGTCTCCTACGTCATCTCCAACCGCGACGCGATCTCCCAGACGCTCCCGGAGCTCATCCGCACCATGCGCGTGCGGCCCGTGGACGGCTACCCGGCCATGCTGCTGCGCGCGCTGCGGGCCTCCGCCCCCGTGGGCGTGGACGACCCCACCGTGGTGGTTCTGACGCCGGGCGTCTACAACTCCGCCTACTTCGAGCACACGCTGCTTGCCCGGCTCATGGGCGTGGAGCTCGTGGAGGGCCGCGACCTCTACTGCCAGGGCGGGCGCGTGTTCATGCGCACCACCGAGGGAGCACGGCCCGTTGACGTCATCTACCGCCGCGTCGACGACGACTACCTCGACCCCCTGCAGTTCCGCCCCGACTCCGTGCTGGGCACGCCCGGCCTTATGGCGGCCGCCCGCGAGGGCAAGGTCTCCCTCGCCAACGCCGTGGGCAACGGCCTGGCCGACGACAAGCTCATGTACACCTACGTCCCCGACCTGATCCGGTATTACCTGGGCCAGGAGCCCATCATCGACAACGTGCCGACGTGGCGGCTGGAGGAGCCGGAGGCGCTCGCCGAGGTGCTGGATCGCCTCGACGAGCTCGTGGTCAAGCCGGTCGACGGCGCGGGCGGCAAGGGCATCATGATCGGCCCCGACGCCTCGGCCGAGGAGCACAACGCCATGGCGTCCCGGCTGAGGGCGGATCCGCGCGGCTGGATCGCGCAGCCGCTCGTGGTGCTCTCCACGCTCCCCACGCTGGTGGGCGACGGCGTGCGGCCGCGGCACGCCGACCTGCGGCCCTTCGCCGTGAACCACTCGGGCACGGTCAACGTGCTGCCCGGCGGGCTCACGCGCGTGGCCCTGCCGGAGGGTGAGCTGGTCGTGAACTCCAGCCAGGGCGGCGGTTCAAAGGACACCTGGGTGGTGGACGGCGTGCGCGGGGCCTCGCACCCCTCGCGCGGGCGCCGTCCGGCGCCCGCCCAGGACGTGTCGGCCTCCGCCGCCTTCCCCACGCCCGCGGTCTCCGGCTTCGACACGCCGGAGGACGGCGAGACGCACCACCAGCAGCAGCAACAGCAACAGCAGGGTCGAGCCGAGGGGGAGTCATGCTGAGCCGCATCGCCGAGAGCCTGTTCTGGATCGGGCGCTACATCGAGCGCAGCGAGGGCACGGCCCGCATGGTTGACGTCCACATGCAGACGCTGCTCCAGGACCCCTGGGCGGACGAGGAGCAGGCATGCCGCTTGCTGCTCGGCGTGCTGGGCGCCCAGGCCCCGGCGGCGGATCGCCCCCTGAGCCGCGAGGATCTCATCACCACGCTGGTGGCCTCGCGGACCGAGCCCTCCTCGATCGCCTTCTCCCTCGCGGCGGCCCGCGAGAACGCCCGCCGCGCCCGCGAGATCATCTCGGCCGAGTTCTGGGAGGTCCTCAACACCACCAACGCGCGCATGCCCGAGGTCATCACGCAGGACAAGGTGCACTCCTTCTTCGAGTGGGTGCGTCAGCGCGCCATCCTGGCCGTGGGCATCGCGGACGTGTCGATGCGCCACGACCTCGGCTGGCACTTCCTGGCGCTGGGCCGCAACATCGAGCAGGCGGACATGACGGCCAGGCTGCTGGCCTCCCGCCGTTGGGGCGCCCCCGAGGGAGACCCCGGCGAGGGGCCAAGCTGGGTCAACCTCCTGCGAGCGTGCGGCGGCTACGAGGCCTTCCTGCGCTCCTGTCGCGGCGTCATCTCCGAGCAGGCTGCAGCCAACTTCCTGGTGCGGGACAAGCACTTTTCCCGCTCCATCCTCCACAGCCTCGACGAGGCGCTCGCGTGCCTCGCGGCGCTTGACCCGGACCGTGGCGACGCCGTCATCCCGGGCGGCGCCACCGCCGAGCTCGGCAGGATCCGCAGCGAGCTCCTCTACGTGGATCCCTCGCAGCTGCGCACCGACATGCCCGAGTGGATGCGCCGCGTGCAGGCGAGCCTCATGGCCGCAGCCGACGCCACGCGTGATCGCTACTTCGCCTCCTACGCCCAGCCCTCATGGATCGGAAGCACCTCATGAGCCGCCTCAAAGTGGTCCACACGCTCGAGTTTCTCTACGAGAATCCGGCGCACGCCTCCTACAACGAGGTCCGCATCTCCCCGCTGCAGGAGATGGACCAGACGGTGCTCTCCAGTTCCATCACCCTGGACCCGCCCTCGCCGCTGCGCCACAGCGTTGACGGTTTTGGCACCACGGTGGGGGAGTTTGAGCTGCTCCAGCCCCACACCAAGCTGCACCTGCGGGCCGAGACCGTCGTGGCGGTCCAACGCTCCGACGTCTTTGTCCCCACCATGAGCGTGGAGGAGGTGTGCCTGCGCACGCGCAGCACGCTGGAGCTCGCGGAGATGATGGTGCAGACCCCGCTCACGGCCCCGCCCTCGGGGGTGCGCCAGCTGGCGGAGGAGGCGCTGCAACCGGAGGACGTGGGTGCCAGCGCCCTGGCCCTGTGCAAGCGCGTGGGCGAGGCCATCAAGTACGTCTCCGGCGTCACCACCGTGCATTCAACGGCTGCGGACGCGTGGGCGCTCGGCAGCGGCGTGTGCCAGGACATCGCGCACGTGGCCCTCGGCGCGCTGCGTTCCGTGGGCATCCCGGCGCGCTACGTCTCCGGCTACCTCCACCCCTCGCGCGAGCCCGAGAAGGGCAAGGCCGTGGCTGGCGAGGCCCACGCCTGGGTTGAGTACTTCGCCGGGCGCTGGGTTGGCTACGACCCCACCAACCTCATCCCGATCGGCGAGCGTCACGTGGTGGTGGGGCGCGGGCGCGACTACCGCGACGTGCCGCCGCTGCGCGGCGTCTTCGACGGCGAGGGTTCCTCCCGGATGGAGGCCTCGGTGGAGGTGACGCTGCTCGCCTGAGGCTACTGCACGACGTCGTGCCGTTGCCGAAGCTTTGAGGCGCACCTGGCGCTTTGAGGCGCGTTTTTCGCGCCTCAAAGCGCAAAACCCGCCTCAAAGCGGTACCAACACACCCAAAGTGGTGTGACTCACACCGACCGGTGTGGTCGATCCCGCCGGGGGTTTACCCTGGGTCCAGGCGCGCTCGAGGACCGGCGCGCCCACTCGCACACATAAGGAGTCCTTCGTGCACTCGACACCATCAAGATTCGGCCTGCGGGCCATCGCCGGGGTGGCCGCGGCCGCGCTCGCGATGCTCCTGGGCGGCACCGCCGCCCAGGCTGCGCCCGCCCCGACAAGCCAACCGGCCGCCGTCGTGCAGGCCCAGCAGCCGGCCGTGCTGCCCGCCGATCTCGGCGGCAAGAAGTTCACCATCGCGACGGACACCACGTTCGCGCCCTTCGAGTTCCGCGACACCTCGTCCGGCGACCTCGTGGGCATCGACATGGACATCCTGCGCGCCATCGCCAAGGACCAGAACTTCCAGGTCGACATCCAGTCGCTCGGCTTCCAGGCGGCGCTCTCCGCCGTGACCTCGGGGCAGGCAGACGGCGTCATCGCCGGCATGTCTATCACCGACGAGCGCAAGAAGATCTTCGACTTCTCCGAGCCGTACTTCGAGTCCGGCGTGCAGATGGCGATCTCCGCCAAGGACGACACCATCAAGGGCTACGAGGACCTGAAGGGCAAGACCGTCGTGGCCAAGTCCGGCTCCGAGGGCCTGGCGGAGGCGCAGAAGCTGTCCTCGCAGTACGGCTTCACCGTCAAGGCGCTTGATCAGTCGGCGACCATGTATGAGTCGGTCAAGAACCAGTCGGCCGTGGCCGTGTTCGACGACTACCCGGTGCTGGCCTACGGCATCGCCCAGGGCAACGGCCGCAAGGGCGGCACCGAGAAGATCCCCGGCGGCCAGTACGGCTTTGCCGTGCAGAAGGGCAAGAACGGCGAGCTGCTCGCCGCGTTCAACGACGGACTGGCCAAGCTGAAATCCTCCGGCGAGTACCAGAAGATCCTGGATCAGTACCTGAACCCCAAGGCCGCCAGCAGCGGAAACATCTTCCAGCTCGCCGCAGATTCCTGGCCCGCGCTGTCCAAGGGCCTGTGGAACACGGTGGTCATCACGCTCGTCGCGTTTGTGATTGCGCTGGCGCTTGGCCTGGTCTTCGGCTTCATGAAGGTCTCCACCTCCCGCGTGCTGCGCGGCATCGCCACCGTCTACGTGGCGATCTTCCGCGGCACCCCGATCCTGGTGTGGGCGTTCCTGTTCTACTTCGGTCTTCCGCAGCTCACGGGCGTCAAGGGCGACATCTTCTGGGCCGGTGTGGCCACGCTCGCGCTGAACTCCGGCGCGTACCTGACGGAGATCGTCCGCGGCGGCCTGCAGTCCGTGGACCCGGGCCAGATGGAGGCTTCGCGCTCGCTCGGCCTCGGCTGGGGCAAGTCGATGCAGCGCGTCGTGGTGCCGCAGGCGGTCAAGATCTCGACGCCGTCCATCATCAACCAGCTGGTCATCACGCTGAAGGACTCTTCGTTGCTGCTGACCATCGGCTTCGCCGAGCTGCTCTACCAGGCCCAGCAGATCTACGCGGCGAACTTCCGCACCACGGAGATGCTGATCATCGTTGGCGTCATCTACTTCATTGTGATCACGCTGCTGACCTGGCTGGCGAACTACGTGGATAAGAAGGTGAACAAGTGAGCGCGCAGACCGTGACTGAGGCGGCACCCGTGATCGACGTTGTGGGGCTGCGCAAGTCCTTCGGCTCCAACGAGGTGCTCAAGGGCATCGACCTGTCGGTGAACGCCGGCGAGGTGATCTCGCTGATCGGGCCCTCCGGCTCCGGCAAGTCGACCATCCTTCGCTGCCTGAACCGGCTCGAGGATCCGACCTCCGGCACCGTCCGCGTGGCCGGCTTCGACCTCACCGATCCCAAGGTGGACATCAACGAGGTCCGCCGCCACGTGGGCATGGTGTTCCAGCACTTCAACCTCTTCCCGAACATGTCGGGCATCGAGAACGTGATGCTGGCGCCCGTGGAGACGAAGAAGCGCAGCAAGGACGAGGCGCGCAAGCAGGCGCTGGCGCTCCTGGAACGCGTGGGGCTGAAGGAGAAGGCGGACGCGCGTCCTTCGCAGCTCTCCGGCGGCCAGAAGCAGCGCGTGGCGATCGCCCGCGCGCTGGCCATGGAACCCGGGATCATGCTCTTCGACGAGGCCACCTCCGCGCTGGACCCGGAGATGGTCGGTGAGGTGCTCGAGGTGATCCGCGAGCTCGCGCAGACCGGCATCACCATGGTGCTCGTGACGCACGAGATGGGCTTCGCCCGCGAGGTCTGCGACCGCGTGGTCTTCATGGCCGACGGCGTGGTGTGCGAGGAGGGTGCCCCCGAGCAGGTCTTCGGGAACCCGCAGACGCCGCGCCTGCAGGAGTTCCTCTCCAAGGTGCTCTGACCCTCCGGCTCGGCTGAGCTCGGCGAAACGGCCCGATCGCTTCGGGAGTGCTGCTTTCTTGCGGCAGTTTTGAAGCGATCGGGCCGTTTGGGTGTTCGGCGGCGCGGGGCTGGGTGGGCAGGCTCAGTGCACCAGCGCCGAGAGGCCCAGGGAGACGAGCACGCCGATCGCGGTGGTCCACAGCACGATCGCGAGGCCCTGCCAGAACAGCACCCGGCCCGGGCGGACGCCGGCGGCGACGAGCGCCGTGGCCGTGAACATCGTGGGGACCAGGAGCGGGCCGAGCAGGCTCACGCCCGGAACGCCGTACTTCTCCATCGCGGCGAGCACCTTGCGGTTGCGGGGTGATGGGGCCTCGGCGACCATGGTCTGCCCGGCGGCGCGTCGGGTCACGACGGCCTCGCGGGTCTTGGCAGTGACCATCGCGAGGACAAACACGCAGGCGAAGTTGCCGACGATGCCGGCGACGATCGCCACCACCGGCGGGATGCCCACGAGGATGCCCAGGGCCGCCCCGCCCTCGCCCTCCACGAAGGGAATCGCGCCGGCGAGGGCCGACACGAGCGGCTGAAACAGCGGGGGAAGGCTTCCGGCGAGCTGCTGGAGGGACTCGATGATGCCGTTCATGGCGTGCTCCTGAGGTGCTGATGGAATCGGTGATGCGAACTGCTTCAAGTCCACCCGCCGGCGCCGCCGGCCGGCAGTGTCGCGGCGTCACCCCGGCCCGGGAACAAACGCACGACGGCGCATGACAAAAGTCATGCACGTAGGCTCGGCCCGTGACCCTCCCTCCTTCCAACACGCAAGGCGCGCCCTCCGCCGACCCGGGCGCTCACCGGGGTGCCACCGGTGCCCCGCCGTCCGGCACCCACGCCGACCAGGCGCCGTCGGGCAGCGCACCCTCCGTGCCCGCGCCCGGCGTGGGCAGCGGCCGGGGCGTGCGCGCCACGTGGTGGTACACCCTGGGCGGCGTGGTGTTCTTCAACGCGGTGATCGCGCTCATGTGGGTGGGGCTCGGGGCCTCGCGGCACACCGGGGTGCCGGGCCTGGGGCTCGTGGTCGCGGGCCTCGGGGTCGCCTGGTTCGCCGCGCTCACGTGGCTGGTCGCCGCATATCCGGGCGGCTGGCCCGCGCCGCGCGGCCGGGTCCTGTC
>JALAHE010000041.1 GCA_022712075.1 Galactobacter sp. | reverse complement strand
GGCCGCCGGGGCGGCGCTCACGAGCGCTTCGGCGTCGTGCCAGCGGGTGCCAGGCACCGACTCGTCCACGGCGGACAGGCCCGTCGCGAAGCCCTCGCGCGGGGTGACGAGCACGTGGGGCACGGTGTGCTCCGAGAGGCGCAGGGCCTCGGCGAGCGCCGGCAGGTACTCGATGCGGCGGCTCGGCTCCACGCCGCCCGTGGCGGTGAGGACTGCCGTCGGCGCCGCGTCGTCGATCCGGCTGGCCAGCTCGCGCGGGGCAAAGCCGCCAAAGACCACGGAGTGGATGGCGCCGAGGCGGGCGCAGGCCAGCATCCCGATGACGGCTTCGGGGATCATCGGCATGTACAAGAGCACGCGGTCTCCCACGCCGACCCCGAGCCCGGCGAGCGCGCCGGCGGTCTTGGCGACCTGTTCGAGCAGTTCGCTGTAGCTGTAGCTGCGCTTCAGCCCCAGCACCGCCGAGTCGTAGATCAGCGCGGCCTGTCCGCCGCGGCCGGCGGCGACGTGTCGGTCGAGGGCGCTCACGCTCAGGTTGAGCGTGCCGTCGCCGAACCAGGCGAACAGCGGCGCGCGGCTGTCGTCGACGCCGCGGGTGGGCGGGTTCTCCCAGGCGAGGCCGGAGGCGGCCTCGAGCCAGAAGCCGTTCGGATCCTCTTCGGCCCGTCGGTAGCTCTGCGCGTAGCTGCTCATGGGTTCCCTCTCGCTGCGGGCGCTGGCGCGCCCGATTCTGCTTGGTGGGGGCTTCGACGCCGAGGCGCCCTCGCCCCACGCTGTGCGCCCCACACGACCGCTTGGCCGTGGCGTGGCTCACACACGCTTGCCGATATGTATACACGGATTCGATGAACTTGGGGAGACTTGCCGGAAAATTTCGGAGACATGGCACCATTGCTCCGGCCTGTGTATACACTGACGGCATGAAGGCCAGTGATCGCGCTTACGAGGCGCTGCGCGGAGACATCGTCGAATGGCGCCTCTCCCCCGGCGCCCCGCTCCCCGAGGTAGAACTCGGCGAACGACTTGGACTCTCGCGCACACCCGTGCGGGAGGCCATCGCCCGCCTCGTCGCCGATGGGCTCGCGACCCAGAGCGCCGGCCGCCTCGTGGTCTCTCCCGTTTCCCCTGACGCCGTCGACCGTCTCTTCGACGCTCGACAGGTCCTCGAGGTCGCCACGGCCCGGCTCGCGGCCGCCTCCCCCAGGCGCGCCGCGGCCGGCTTCTCGGCGCTCGCCGAGGCCTTCGACGAGGCGGCGGCCGAGGGGTCGCCGTCGGCCGCCCGCTTCTACGAACTGGCCGGCGAGCTGGACGACCGCCTCGACGAGGCAGCTGCCAACCCGTACCTCGCCCAGGCCCTGCGCGGGCTGCGCCTGCACCTGGCCCGCGTGCGCCGCGTCTCGCGCGACCACCCCGAGCGGCTTGTCGCCTCCGCCGGCGAACACGCGAGCATCGCCCGGGCCGTCGCCCTCGGGGACGCCGAGCTGGCGGCCGCGGCCACCGTGATGCACCTGCATCACTCCCTTGCCCACATCAAGTCCCATGCCCCCGGAGGCGCCGGCTTCGCGCCCGCCACCGGACAGCACACCTTCGCGGCCACCGCCGCGCGATGAGAGGAACACCATGATCAACCACACCGTGCGCGTCTACCGCAGCGAGGAAAACCTCCCCCGCGAGGAGCAGCTGGCGTACAAGATCGCGACCGTCGCGGCCGATCCCGTGGCGCTTGACCAGGACGTTATCGACATGGTCATCAACCGCATCATCGACAACGCCTCCGTCGCCATCGCGTCGCTGAACCGCGGCCCCATCGTCTCCGCGCGCGGCCAGGCCCAGTCCCACCCCGTGACCACGGGTGGCCGCGGCGCCAAGATCTTCGGCACCGACGAGCCCGTCGCCGTCGAGTGGGCCGCGTGGGCCAACGGCGTGGCGGTGCGCGAGCTCGACTACCACGACACGTTCCTCGCCGCCGAGTACTCGCACCCGGGCGACAACATCCCGCCGATCCTCGCCGTGGCCCAGCACGTGGGTTCCACGGGCGAGGACCTCGTGCGCGGCATCGCGACGGGCTACGAGATCCAGGTGAACCTGGTCAAGGGCATCTCCCTGCACGCCCACAAGATCGACCACGTCGCCCACCTCGGCCCCTCGGCCGCCGCTGGCATCGGCACGCTCCTGCACGCCGACGTCGAGACGATCTTCCAGGCCGTGGGCCAGGGCCTGCACACCACGACCGCCACGCGCCAGTCGCGCAAGGGCGAAATCTCCACGTGGAAGGCGCACGCGCCGGCCTTCGCCGGCAAGATGGCCGTCGAGGCCGTCGACCGCGCCCTGCGCGGCCAGACCTCCCCGGTCCCGATCTACGAGGGCGAGGACGGCGTCATCGCCTGGATGCTGGATGGCAAGGACGCCAACTACACGGTCCCGCTGCCCGCCGCCGGCGAGTCCAAGCGCGCCATCCTCGACACCTACACCAAGGAGCACTCGGCCGAGTACCAAGCGCAGGCCTGGATCGACCTGGCCCGCAAGCTCAACGCCGAGCACCCGGAGCTCACGGATCCCGCCAACGTCACGGCGATCGTGCTGCACACGAGCCACCACACGCACTACGTGATCGGCTCGGGCGCCAACGACCCGCAGAAGTACGATCCGACCGCCTCCCGCGAGACGCTGGATCACTCGATCCCCTATATCTTCGCCGTGGCGCTGCAGGACGGTGCGTGGGACCACGTGATCTCCTACTCGCCCGAGCGCGCCGGCCGCGAGGACACCGTGGCCCTGTGGCACAAGATCACGACCGTCGAGGACGCCGAGTGGACGCGCCGCTACCACTCGCTCGACCTCAACGAGAAGGCCTTCGGCGGCCGCGTCGAGATCGAGCTGGCCGACGGCTCCACGATCGTCGACGAGATCGCCGTGGCCGACGCGCACCCGCTGGGTGCCCGCCCCTTCGGCCGCGCCGAGTACATCAACAAGTTCCGTCAGCTCGCCTCCTCGAAGGTCTCCGCCGCGGAGATCGACCGCTTCATCGCGGCGGCCGAGAACGTCATGAACCTGGGTGCCGGTGAGCTTGATCAGCTCAACATCAAGGCCGCCGTGGAGCTCGAGGCCTCCCCGAAGGGCCTCTTCTGATGCTGTACTCCCACACGACCCCCGCTCAGAAGCGCGAGGCCTTCCGGACCGCCCTGAAGCCGGGCGCGGCGCTGCAGTTCCCCGGGACGTTCACGCCGCTCTCCGCCAAGCTCATCCAGGAGCAGGGCTTCGACGGCGCGTACATTTCCGGCGGCGTGCTCGCCAACGAGCTCGGCCTGCCCGACGTCGGGCTGACCACCCTCACCGAGGTGGCCCAGCGCGGCGCGCAGATCGCCCGTGTGACGGACCTGCCCTGCCTCATCGACGCCGACACCGGCTTCGGCGAGCCCATGAACGTGGCCCGCACGGTGCAGGAGTTCGAGGATGCCGGCCTGGCCGGCACCCACATCGAGGATCAGTTCAACCCCAAGCGCTGCGGTCACCTCGACGGTAAGAACATGGTGGACCTGGACACGGCCGTCAAGCGCATCGCCGCCGCGGCCGACGCCCGCCGGGACCCGAACTTCCTGCTCATGGCCCGCACCGATCTGCGCGGCGTCGACACGCTCGGCGCCACGATCGAGCGCATCAAGGCGCTGGTTGACGCCGGCGCCGACGCGATCTTCCCCGAGGCGCTCAAGGACCTCGGCGAGTTCGAGAAGGTCGCCGAGGCGATCGATGTGCCGATCCTGGCGAACATGACCGAGTTCGGGAAGTCGGAGCTGTTCACGCGCGAGCAACTCGCGAACGCCGGCGTGGCCATGATCATCTACCCCGTGACCAGCCTGCGCAGCGCCATGGGCGCGATTGAACGCACTTTGGCAACGATCAAGGCCGAGGGCACCCAGGAGGCCGCGGTCCCTGACATGCTGACGAGGTCCCGCCTGTACGAGCTCGTCGACTACGAGGGCTACAACCGCTTCGACAACGGGATCTTCAACTTCCGGGTGCCGACGACCGACATCGACACCAACAACGCGAACCTGTCCTGAGGGAGGAATCATGACCGAGATCAAGAAGGGCCTGGCCGGCGTCGTCGTCGACTACACCGCCGTGTCAAAGGTCAATCCGGAGAGCAATTCCCTGTTGTACCGCGGCTACCCGGTGCAGGAGCTCGCCGCCCACAAGAGCTTCGAGGAGGTGGCGCTGCTGCTCTGGAACGGGGAGTTGCCCACGCCGCAGGAGCTGGCGGCGTTCACGGAGTCCGAGCGCGCCGAGCGCGCCCTGGACCCCCGCGTGAAGGCGGCCATCGACCTGCTGCCGCTCGACTGCCACCCCATGGACGTGGGCCGCACCGCCGTCTCCGTCCTGGGCGCCAACGACGAGCAGGCCGAGGACTCCTCACCCGCCGCCGAGCTGGCCAAGGCCAAGCGCCTCTTCGCCGCCTTCCCCGCCGTGGTCGCCTACGATCAGCGCCGCCGCCGCGGCCTGGATGTCGTGGACCCGCGCGAGGACCTCGACTACGCGCAGAACTTCCTCTGGATGACGTTCGGCGAGGAGGCGGCCCCCGAGGTGGTTGACGCGTTCCGCGTGTCGATGGTGCTCTACGCCGAGCACTCCTTCAACGCCTCGACGTTCACGGCGCGCGTTGTCACCTCGACGCTCTCCGATCTGCACTCGGCCGTCACGGCCGCGATCGGCGCGCTCAAGGGTCCGCTCCACGGCGGCGCCAACGAGGCAGTCATGCATACCTTCAACGAGATCGGCATCCGCACTGACGAGTCCCGTGAGGACGCCGCCGCTCGCGCCAAGGCATGGATGGAGGATGCCCTGGCCCAGAAGAAGAAGGTCATGGGCTTCGGCCACCGCGTCTACAAGCATGGCGATTCCCGCGTGCCGACCATGAAGGCTGCGCTCGATCGCATGATCGAGCACTACGACCGCCCCGAGATGCTTGGCCTGTACGACGGCCTCGAGCAGGCCATGGACGAGGCCAAGGCGATCAAGCCGAACCTCGACTACCCGGCCGGGCCCACGTACCACCTCATGGGCTTCGACACGGAGATGTTCACGCCGATCTTCATCGCTGCGCGCATCACCGGTTGGACGGCGCACATCATGGAGCAGCGCGCCGCCAACGCCCTCATCCGCCCGTTGTCCGAGTACAACGGCGTTGAGGAGCGCCACCTGGGCTAGTCACCAGGTCATCGACCCGGAAGGCGGTCGGTGTGCACCACGAGCTACGGAGCTGCTCGTTGCGCGCGCCGGCCGCCTTTCGCCGTCCCCGATCCCTCTGAGGCGTCGGTGCCGGTCCCGGCCTCCGGCTCTGCGTGGCCCTCGTCGGCGCTGCCGGCCCAGCGGCGCGGCGGCACCGCCGCCAGGGCGAGGGCGCCCAGGAGAGCGGCGACGAGCCAGAAGAACGTGTGCACCGCGTCGGCATAGGCCTGGAACCCGTTGGAGTCCACGTCGACCCAGCCGCCCGGCCGGATGATGGGCCGCTCCCCGCGCGTGTCGAGGTACGACGAAAAGATCTGGCCGCCGTCCACCGAGGAGGGGGCGCCCGAGCCCAAAAGAAGGATGGCACCCACGATCATCACGACGGGCACCACGATCGCTGACCTCCACCCGCTGGCCAAGCGCGGAAAGCACAGCAGCAAAAGTGCCCCGAGGCCGGCAAGCCCGCAGGCCAGTCCCACGAGCCACGGCTGGGCCCACGGCGCGAGCTGCGGTTCCTCCGAACCGTAGAACCCGCCGTCCGGCAGGTGCTGGACGGACGCGACGTCCCAGCGGCCTTCACCCCGCGTCAGCTCGAGGAGCATCGGCATCGCCGAGCCGCTGTCAACGGTGTCGTTGCCGACGCGGGTGGACCACTCCAGGGTGCCGCCGACGGTGACAAACCCGGAGCCGCCGAGCTCTCGCCACCCCTCCGGCTCGAGCGTGAGCGTGCTTCCGGTGATGCTTCCCGGCCCACCAGCAAAGGGCTCGACGGCCGTGCGGGCCTCCTTCACGACACCGGCCCCGAGCGTGCCCTCCGGCGTCTTCCCCTCCATGAGATCCGCCATGGCCTGCCGGAGTCGCTCAACGACATCCCTCGCCGTGCTGTCGTCCAGGGTGTGCCCGCCCACCACCACGGGTGCCCGGACGTCCCCCGAGCTCGGCCCGGGCACGGGCAAGAGCCACGCCGCGAGCACCGCCGCCGCCGCCGCGCAGGCCGCCAGAACACACAGCACCCAACGCGTAGCCCGCATGCGCCCCGCCTCCCGCTCGTGTGCGGCTCGCCTCTCTCAGGCGGCCGGGTGTCAGCGTAGAACCTGAAGGGGGCGCTTCAGAAGAGGCCTGCGGCTGGGAGTTTGCCTGGCCAGTGAAACCCTGCCGCTCAGGCGTCGTCGTGCCCGAGGGCCTCGTGCACCTCGGCGGCGATGGCGCGGGCCGCCCGCTCGGCCAGCGCGCCCTCCCCCGCGGCGATGGCAGCGGCGAGCGCCTCGTGCGCATCGAGGGCCTCGGGCACCGGGTGGAAGGGCATCAGCCCGGCATGCGTGCGCCCGGCGAGCACCTCGCCCACGGCGCCGGTCAGCGCCGCGAACATCGAGTTCCCGGATTCCCTCAAGACCAGCTCGTGGAACTCCACGTCGGCCTCGAGGAAGGACTCGAGCTCGCCGGCCTCGCCGAGGGAGCGCAGCCGCGCCCCCAGCTCAACGATCCGCGCCCGCGCCGGGGCCCCGGCGTGCTCGGCCGCCGAACGCGCGGCGAGCGGCTCCACCGCGATGCGCAGCTGGGTGAGCTCGTCGAACTGGCGGGCGGAGGCCGGCCCCTCGAGCCGCCAGCGGATGACGTGCGGCGCGTACACGTTCCATTCCCCGGCTGCGTTGACCACCACCCCCACGCTGCGGCGCGGGGTCACGAGTCCCAGGGAATCGAGCACCCGCATCACATCCCGGGCCACGGTGCGGGAGATGTCGAAGCGCTCCTGCAGGGTGTCGAGCCGATAGCGGTGTCCCGCCTCGACGCGCCCCCACACGATCTCGCGGCCCAGTTCCTCGAGCACCCCGTCTTGCAGCACGGTCGCCGCCCTGTTCTCTGCCACTGCACGCCCTTCATCCACGCCGATGATTGCCGGACGCGAGCGGGCCCGCAGCACCCGCGGCCCGGTGGCCGCGAACACGCCACCGAAATCCACAGGAACCACCGCATGGCGCGGATCACGTCCTTAGTGCTACTTTACTAGGGATCTAAATACTACTTAGTGGCGCTCCCGCAGGGACACCCGCACCCACTAGAGGAGGCAATGTGGCCCCCAGTACCCCCGTCCACGTCGTGGTCATGGGCATCTCCGGCTCCGGAAAGTCGACCCTCGCCGAGGCGCTCTCCGAGGAACTCGGCTGGCCCTTTGCCGAGGCCGACGAGTTCCACCCGGCCTCCAACATCGCCAAGATGAGCGCCGGCACCCCGCTCACGGACGAGGACCGCTGGCCCTGGTTGCGCTCCATCGCCGCCTGGATGAGCGAGCACGCCGAGGCAGGCACCGGCTCCGTCGTGACCTGCTCCGCCTTGAAGCGCAACTACCGCGAACTCCTGGAGACCGCCACGGGCCGCGTCGTCTTCCTCGAGGTGGACGCCGACCCAGCCGTCATTGAGCGCCGCATGAACGAGCGCGAGGGCCACTTC
>JALAHE010000040.1 GCA_022712075.1 Galactobacter sp. | reverse complement strand
GCGCCCCACCGCCGTCGGGCATCAGACACCCTCCCCCGCGCCGAGCGACTGTGACGCCCGTGACACATTTGTGACCTTCTGCGCATTGCACTCGAGGCTTTGTTCGGTATTAATTTGAGTTGCATCGATTCTCGAAGCAAGTCATCGTCGCCTTCCTGAGGAGCAGTCCCCCATGCTGTCCACAAAACGCCGGGCCCTCATGGCCCCTCTCGCGATCCTGGCCGCCGCCAGCTTCGCCCTGACGTCCTGTTCGAGCGGGGACTCCGGTTCCGGTGACGCTGGCTCCGCCAAGGACACCGTGTCCTACGCCCTTCCCGTGGGCACCGGCCCCAACTGGCTGCTCCCGATCGCCAGCCCGGACACCATGGCCACCCACAACTCGGCCATCAAGTCCACGCTGTTCGTCCCGCTGTTCGAGTTCAACGGCACCAGCGGGACCATGGAATGGGACAAGAAGGCCTCGGCCGCCAAGTCCTACGAGTTCTCCGATGACAAGAAGACCATCAGCATCACGCTCAACGATCTGAACTGGGCCGATGGCACCCCGCTCTCGTCCCGCGACGTGGAGTTCTGGTACAACCTGGTCCGCTTCAACGGCGAGGCCACGGGCGGCTACTCGGCCGGCATGATCCCGGACAACATCACCAAGTTCGAAACCGTGGACGAGAAGACCTTCAAGCTGACCTTCGACAAGGTCTACAACGAGGACTTCCTGCTCGCCAACCAGCTCACCCTCGTTCGCCCCATGCCCCAGCACGCCTGGGACAAGACGAGCGCCGACGACGAGATCGGCGATCTTGATCGCGACAAGGCCGGCTCCAAGCAGGTCCTCGACTACCTCTTCAAGGAAGCCGGCGACCTCGCCTCCTACGCCACCAACCCGCTGTGGAAGGTCGTGAATGGCCCCTACCAGGTGGGCACGTGGAGCGATTCCGGCGAGGTCACCCTCGAGGCCAACGACAAGTACACGGGGGAGGACAAGCCGAGCATCAAGACCGTCCAGTTCCTGCCCTACACCTCCACCGACGCCGAGATGAACACCGTCCGCGCGGGCGAGGTGGACTACGGCTACATCACCGCCTCGCAGATGGAAAACAAGGCCGAGTTCACGGACAACGGCTACGAGGTCAAGCCGTGGGACGGCTGGTCCATCACCTACATGCCGTACAACTTCAAGTCCGATTCGATGGGCAAGGTCTTCAGCCAGCTCTACGTGCGCCAGGCCCTGCAGCACGCCGTGGATCAGCCGAGCCTGTCCAAGGTCGTGTGGCATGATGCGGCGACGCCTGACTACGGACCGATCCCGCAGACACCCGAGTCCGATTACCTCTCGCAGGCCCAGAAGGACAACCCCTACCCGTACGATCTCGACGCCGCTTCCAAGCTCTTCGCCGATCACGGCTGGACCAAGAACGGCGACGTCCTCGAGTGCACCAACCCGGGCACCGGCGCCGACCAGTGCGGCGAGGGCATCGAGCAGGGCAAGAAGATGGAAATCGTCTTCACCACCCAGAACGGCTCCCAGGAAACCGACAACATGATGGCCACCATCCAGTCGGCCATGGCCCAGGTGGGCGTCAAGGTCACGATCGACGCCAAGCCGCTGGACAACGTCCTCGCCGAGGCGCAGACCTGCAAGCAGGGCACCAAGTGCGATTGGCAGTTCGTCTTCTTCGGCACCGCCGGCTCCTGGTACTTCCCGGCCTACCCGACCGGTGAGCGCGTGTTCGCCAAGGACACCAAGTGGAACGCCGGCCAGTACGACAACCCCGAGGCCGAGAAGCTCGTGACCTCCATGACCACCTCCACCGATCCCCAGATCGCTCAGAAGTACTCCGAGCTGCTGGCCAAGGATCTGCCGGTTATGTGGATGCCGAACCCGGTCTACCAGGTCTCGGTCATCAAGAACGGCCTCGACGTGGGTCACCAGGATCCGGGCGCCTCCTTCTACCCGCAGCGTTGGTCCTGGAAGTAAGCATGAGCACCACAGCAGCACCCGCCGCCGCGTCCCGTCAGGGGCGCGGCGGCGCCGCCGCCAGCGCTTGGTTCTGGCGGTACCTGGCCAAGCGCGTGGCGCAAGGCATCGCGGTCATCCTCATCGTGACCCTCATCGTCTTCGCCCTCATGCACCTGGCGCTCCCGGACGGCCCCGGCGCCGGCGTGCTCGGCATGCAGGCCACCGACGTCCAGATCGCCGCGTTCAACCATGAGCACGGCTTCGATCTGCCCGTGTGGCAGCAGTACGTGAACTTCCTGGGGCAGATCGCCACCGGCGACTTCGGCACGAGCTTCGAGGCCAAGCGCCCCGTCCTCGATCTGTTGGCGCAGCGCCTGCCCAAGACGCTCCTCCTGGCGGTGCTGGCCATGGCCGTGGCGCTGCTGGTCTCCATCCCGCTCGGCGTGGCCCAGGCGGTGCGCCGCAACAAGCCCTTCGACACCGTGATGACGGCCATCAACTTCGTGCTGTACTCCACGCCGTCGTTCTTCCTTGGCCTCATCCTGGTCATCGTCTTCACGCAGTGGATGCACCTGCTCCCCGCGACGGCGCCGCAGGGTCAGACCGTGGCCGCCGTGCTGGCCAAGCCGCAGGGCCTCGTCTTGCCCGTGCTGACCGGCGCCATCCCGATCATCGCGACGTTCGCGCGCTACATGCGTTCCTCCACGCTGGAGAACCTGGGCGAGGATTACGTGCGCACCGCCCGCTCCAAGGGCACGCCCGTGAACCGCGTGGTGGTCAAGCACGTCTTCCGCAACTCCCTCACCCCCATCATCGCCATGCTTGGCTACTATCTGCCGGTCATGTTCGGCGGCATGATCGTGGTCGAGTCGCTCTTCAATTACCCAGGCATGGGCCTGCTCTTCTGGACCAGCGCCCAGAAGTCCGACTACCCCGTGCTCATGGGCTGCATGTTGATCATCGCCATCGCGACCGTCATCGGATCGCTCGTAGCCGATCTGATTCAGGCCGCCCTGGACCCGCGCACGCGAGGAGCCCTCAAGTGAACCGCACCCT
>JALAHE010000039.1 GCA_022712075.1 Galactobacter sp. | reverse complement strand
GTCCTCGACGACGGCGCCCTCGTAGGCCTCGGCTCCGCTGCGGTCGTTCAGCAGCTCCTCGGAGGGCAACTCCACGTCCTTGCCAAACAGCTTGCGCTTGGTGCGCTTCTTGGGCGCGTTAGCGCCCTGAGCCCTGCGCTCCTCGTCGTAAAGGTACGACTGGTCGTGACCGTTGCGATCGCCGTCGGGCATCTCTGCACCCGGGTGCTCCCCCACCACAAGTCGCTGCCACACGCCGCGCAGGCGAGCGGGGACCTTGGTGACCGGCGTACCGGTCATGATCAGGAGCGAGAGGAGGGCCAGCACGACCAGCACCACCCACATGCCCGGGACCGTGATGACAGCGGAGAGCGGCGTGGCGACGAACCAGCCAAGGAAGCCGCCGCCGGCGAAGAGCTTGGCAAAGGGCCCATCCAGGGCCGGCTGCCCCGCGGCGAGCTGAGCCATGCCGGATCCGGCCAGGAGGGCGACCCACAGACCGATCGTGATCCGGTTGTTGGTGCGGTGCTCGGCCGGGTGCCTGAAGAGCCGGAAGGCGACAAAGATCAGCAGGGCGGGCAGGGCGACGGCCATGAGGCCGAAGGTGCCGCCGACCACCGCGTGGACCGCCTTGCCGAACCAGCCGACGTCGCGCAGGCCCCACCACTCCACGACCGCGATGAGCACGGCGAGGAGCAGATAGGTCAGGCCCTTGCCGTCCCTGCGCTCCTCGGGAGCCGGGTGACGATCGGTGCCGAACTGGCGGACGCCGGCGCCGATGACGGCACCGATGCCCGTCCAGACACGTTGGATGGCGCGCGCAATCCAGGGGAGCTCGAGCTCGCCCTGGGCGTCGAGCGCCTTGGTCTTGGGTGCGTCGGAGCGCTTCCGGGTGCCCTTGGTGGTGGCACCGGAGCGCTGCGATCCGGAGGAAGTGCGGGTCGCCATAGCCTCCAGGGTACGCCGAAGGGGCCCCAACCTCTCGGATTTGGGGCCCCTTCGGGCGTCTGCGCGCTCGGCGTCGCTGCGCGAGGATCAGACCTCGACGACGACCGGCACGATCATGGGACGGCGGCGCAGCTTGCGGCCAGCCCAGGAGCCGACAACGCGGCGGATGACCTGCTGCAGCTGGTGGGTGGTGTGACCCTTGTTGTCGCGCACTGCCTCCTCGAGGGCCTGGGCGATCTTGGGCTTGACCTCCTCGAAGGCGCGATCCGTCTCGGCGACGCCGCGGGCCAGGATGTCCGGGCCCGTGACGATCTTGCCGGTCTGACGGTTCACGGCGCAGACCACGGAGATGAAGCCCTCCTCGGCCAGCACGCGGCGGTCCTTGAGGTCCTCGTCGGTCACGAGGCCCACCTTGGAGCCGTCGACGTAGACGTAGCCGATGTCGATCTGGCCGACGATCTTGGCGACGCCGTCCTTGAGATCGACGACGGTGCCGTCGTCGCACATCATCAGGTTCTTCACCGGAACGCCGGTCTGGTGCGCCAGCTTGGCGGCGGCCAGTTGGTGGCGCGTCTCGCCGTGCACCGGCATGACGTTCTTGGGCTTGATGATGTTGTAGCAGTACAGCAGCTCGCCGGCGGAGGCGTGGCCGGAGACGTGCACGCGGGCGGTGCCCTTGTGGATCACGTCGACGCCCAGGTACATCAGCGAGTTGATGAT
This sequence comes from Galactobacter sp., assembly GCA_022712075.1. Classification (GTDB taxonomy): domain Bacteria; phylum Actinomycetota; class Actinomycetes; order Actinomycetales; family Micrococcaceae; genus Galactobacter. The sequence goes on along the minus strand of JALAHE010000039.1, from coordinate 17,305 downwards.
GCGGAACACGGAGTTCTCGTTGCCCGGGATCAGCGAGCTGGCCAGGATGACGGTGTCGCCCTGGTTCAGCTTGATGCGGTGATCGCCGTTGGCCATGCGGGACAGGGCGGCCATGGGCTCACCCTGGGAGCCGGTGCACATCAGGACCACGCGGTCATCGGCGAGCTTCTCGACGTCCTTCAGGTCCACGAGGATGCCCTCGGGGACGTGGAGGTAGCCCAGCTTCTCGGCGATGGACATGTTGCGGACCATGGAGCGGCCCACGAGGGCGACCTTGCGGCGGTGCTTCGCGGCGGCGTCGATCACCTGCTGCACGCGGTGCACGTGCGAGGAGAAGGACGCCACGATGATGCGTTGCTTGGCGGCGGCGAACTTCTGCTCCAGAACGGGGCCGATCTCGCGCTCGGTGGCGGTGAAGCCGGGAACGTCAGCGTTCGTGGAATCGGGCAGGAACAGGTCCACGCCCTCCTCGCCGAAACGCGCGAAGGCACGCAGATCGGTGATGCGGCCGTCCAGCGGCAGCTGATCCATCTTGAAGTCGCCCGTGTGCAGGACGTTGCCGGCCACGGTGCGGATCATGACGGCCAGAGCATCCGGGATCGAGTGGTTCACGGCCGTGAACTCGCACGAGAACGGGCCGAGCTGCTCGGTCTGGCCTTCCTTGACCGTGAGGGTCAGGGGGCGGATGCGGTGCTCCTGCAGCTTGGCCTCGATGAGGGCAAGCGTGAGCTGGGAACCGATCAGGGGGATGTCCTGCTTCAGGCGAAGCAGGTACGGGACGGCGCCGATGTGGTCCTCGTGGCCGTGCGTGAGCACGACGCCGATGACGTCATCGAGACGGTCCTTGATGTGCCCCATGTCGGGCAGGATCAGGTCGACGCCCGGCTGCTCCTCCTCGGGGAAGAGCACGCCGCAATCGACGATCAGCAGCTTGCCGTCCAGCTCGTAGACGGTCATGTTGCGGCCCACCTCGCCGAGGCCGCCCAGGGCCACGATGCGGAGCGTGCCCGGGCGCAGCTTCGGCGGGTTCGCGACGCTTCGATTCGAATCGAAGGTCACGGTATCGGAGGAAGTCATGCTGTGGGATTCACCTCTTCTAGATCTCCCATCCGGCCTCCGCGAGGTCGGCCTTGATGGGGTTGAGTTCCTCGGCGGTCGGCTGCACAAGCGGCAGGCGCACCACGGAGTTCGGCAGAACTGACTGCCAATGAAGTACTTGCTTGGCGGCGATGGCACCCTGAATGTGGGTCATCAGCGCGCGCTGGACGGGGTCCAGCTCAAAGTGGAGGCGGCGGGCGGTCTCGAAGTCGCCTGCAAGGGCGGCATCGACCAGCGCGCGGTACTGCGGCGCGGCCACGTGGGCCGTCACGGAGACGACACCCTTGCCGCCGATCGCCATGAGCGGCAGCGTCATGCCGTCGTCCCCCGAGTAGACGTCGAGGTCGGTGCGGGCGATGACCTTGGTGGTCTCGAGGAGGTTGCCCTTGGCGTCCTTGAGGGCGATGATCCGCTCGTGTTGCGACAGCGCGACGATCGTGTCGGTCTCCATAGGGATGCCGGTGCGGCCCGGGATGTCGTAGAGCATCACGGGAACGTCGGTGGCGTCGGCGATGGCCTCGATGTGGGCACGCACGCCAGCCTGGGAGGGCTTGTTGTAGTACGGGGTGACGAGCAGGATGCCGTCCACACCCACCTCCTGCGCGCGGCGCGAGAGGTTGATCGAGTGGGCCGTGTCGTTCGTGCCGGTGCCGGCGATGACGGCGGCGTGGTCCCCGACGGCCTCCATGACGGCCTTGAACATAGCGACGTTCTCGTCGTCCGTCAGGGTGGGGGTCTCGCCGGTGGTGCCGGTGACCACGAGGCCGTCGTTGCCGCCATCGACCAGATGTGCGGCCAACTTCTGAGCGGCGTCCAGATCCACCGCCCCTTCGTCGGTGAACGGGGTGACCATCGCGGTCAACAGCGTGCCGAAACGGGGCTTGGTGGAGTGAGCGACCATGACTTACAGGTTACCTGGTCCCGGAGGTGCTTTCCTCTTTGCGCAGCTTCATGGCGTGCTTCATGCTCTCGCGGGCACGCTTTCGATCACCCGAGGCGTCGTAGGCCAGGGCGAGGCGATGCCACGACTGCCAGCGATCGGGCTGGGCCTCAGCCTCTTCCTTGTACTGCACAAAGTCGGCGTCAGCCGCCTCGCGGACGATGCGGCCGGAGGGAAGGCGCGGCAGGTTGTCCTCGGGCAGCAGGTTCTGCTCCTCGAGCTCCTTGGCCATGGCCTCCGTGGTGGCACCGAAGCTGATCTCGCGCAGGAGAATCCAGACGCCGATGAGCGGCAGGCCGAGGACGATGATGCCCATGACCGCCGTCAGCGGGGTGCCCGAGACGATGAGGCGCCAGGCCGACTGGAAGCTCGCGAAGAGGTAGATCGCGTAGATCGCCAGGACGATGATGGTCCAGTACTTCGGCTTCATGAACTTCACAGCCCCAGCTCCAGGTATCCATCGAGCCCGTGGGTCAGGCCGGGGTGGGCGGCGGCCTCACGCAGGCCGAGCAGGATGCCAGGCATGAAGGAGACGCGGTCGTACGAATCGTGGCGGATGGTGAGCTGCTCGCCCTCGCCACCCAGGAGGACCTCCTGGTGGGCAACGAGGCCGCGCAGGCGGACCGCGTGGACGTGCACGCCGTCGATCACGGCACCGCGGGCGCCGTCAGGGTCCGACGTCGTGGCGTCGGGCGAGGCGGGAACGCCGGCCTCGCGGCGGGCCTCGCCGATGAGCTCGGCGGTGCGCACGGCCGTGCCGGAGGGGGCGTCCACCTTGTTCGGGTGATGCAGCTCGACGATCTCGACGGACTCGAAGTACTTGGCGGCGCGGGCCGCGAAGGCGGTGGCGAGCACGGAGCCGAGGGCGAAGTTCGGGGCGATGAGCACTCCCACCTCGGGATGCTGTGCCAGTTCGGCGCGCAGGCGCCCCAGCTTGGCCTCGTCCCAGCCGGTCGTGCCGACGACGGCGTGGAGCCCGTTGCGGACGGCGAACAGAACGTTGTCCTCGGACTGGTCGGGGACCGTGAGGTCGACGACGTGGGTGGCACCCGCATCGAGGATCGACTGAAGGTCGTCGCCGCGGCCCAACTGGGCGACGAGGTTCAGGTCGGGGGCATCGGAGACGGCCTTGACTGCGGCGGCGCCCATGCGCCCGCGGGCGCCCAGGATCGCGACGTTGATGGGGGTGCTCATGGTTCTCAAGTCTAGTGGCGCATTCCCGGTGGACCGGCACGGTGACACTACGGCCCACACCTGCCCCCCTTGCCCAGGTCATCGGATCCACCCGGGGATCGGGCTTACCACGCGCCACAATGTACGACTTCCCGAGCCCGGCGGATCCGCCTCGATGCTCAGCCTGCCCTCGTGGACCTCGTGGTGATGGAACGAGCACAACAGGATGCCTTGATCGACATCGCTGGGACCGCCGCGCGACCACGGAGTCACGTGGTGCGCCTCGCACCAGCCGCCCGGTAGCCCACAACCAGGTGCCCGGCAGGTTCGATCCCTCGCCAACAACACCCGCCGTTGATGGGGACTAAACAGTCGGTGTTCCCTGCCAAGTTTGAGCGGATGTCCGTGATCGTCCTCGATCAAGAGCTGCAGGCTGTCGTTGCACAGCATTCTCGACACCGTGGAGGCAGGCAGGGCCACGTCGCCACGAGAGGGAAGCAAGAATCGACGCTCGAGTTCGGCTTGCAGGGTCGCGGCTCCAGCGGCTCCAGCGGCTCCAGCGGCTCCAGCGGCTCCAGCCAGCATGCGCGACGGCACGAACCCCGCCTCCGCCTCCCCGCACAGGTGGGTCCGCAACGCCTCGAGCGTGGCGGTGATGAGGAGCGTGGGCGCGGATCCGCCGGGCTTCGGTGCCTCGGGTCCGCGGGCATGCGCTTCGAAGAGCGAGATCAATACGTCGTAGGCGATCTGCTCCCGCGTCCGGCGCTCACCGATGCCCGTTCGAGCCGCCGATCCATCCCCTCGCGTCGATCCCGCCGGCCCAAACCCCGGGGCGTGCGCGCTCGAGGGGTCGCCCGCCGTCCCGGCCTCGACTCCGCTCACGTCGGTGCGCGCGGACTGCGAGCGCGGGGCCTGGTAGGCGTCGAACACGGTCTGCAGCGCCGCGCCATCCTTGGCTGTGGCGTAGCCGGAGAACTTCCACCCGCCACCTGGCAGCTGGTACAGCGTGAAGCATCGGCGTCGATGCTGCTCCGCGGCGCTTGGCTCGAGCCCGTCGGGGTCGATCGCCCCGGCCCAGGCTTCCCCCTGCGCCTTCAAGAGATGCGGCGCCTGGCGCCGGCTCCAATGGCCAGCCACTCCGGGGTCGCCACTCCCGTGAGCCGCGGGGCCCATCCCACCCGCTGGCACCCCGTCGTCCGCGCCGCCGCCAAACGCCTGCTCCGGCGTCATCCCCTGCGCGCCAGCCACGAGGGCCAGCTCGGCGGCCTCGTGCAGTCCGGCCGCGAACTCGGGTCCGCTCGGCGAAGGCAACGTCCGATCGATCATGGAGGCCTGGTCCAGCGTGATGCCGCCCGAGTCCAGCGCCCCGGCGAGCGCTGGCCTCAACGGCGGCAGCTGCCCGGCCGTGAACGAGTAGCGCGGCGCCGCATGTTCGCACAGCCGAAGCCAGGACGAGGCCGCCCCGGTGGCCACGCCAAAGATGGTCGCCAGCATGAGTGCGGGATTGCGGAAGCCCGCCCGCCTGGCGATGGACTCCGGCGCGGGCACGCCCCGACCCCGCGCCTCCACTTCCCGAACCACCGCCCAACGCAAGGCATCCACCTGACGTGACAACGCGGCGACGTCGAGCGCTGTCTGCACCAGCTCGCCGTCGGAACACCCGGCGGCCCTGGCCGCCGCCTCTTCCACCGCCAGGCGAAGCTCATTGAGCGCACCTTCAACTGCGCTCGATTCCTCGACGTAGGCCACGCTCATCCCGCTCACCACCCCCGGTAGGACACCCGAAACCCCCGTTTCGAGTCATGCTTCATTCTATCGAGCATCGAACATAGTTTCGATAGTTTGGTGCAGGATACTTCAATTTGTGGATAAATGCCGCCTGTGAGGGAAACGGCTCACACCACCGCAATAGTGCCGACAAACGGCGAGGCCCCTGGGGATCACCCCGGGGCCTCGCCACCACCGCGCTCAGCGCGAGCGTCGCGTCTGAAACCTTCAGATCACCGTGCGCTCGAAGGCGTCGACGGAGATCCCCTCGCCCAGGATCTGTGCGCTCCACTCCTTGGCAGAGTGCAGCGAGTGGTCCTTGTAGTTGCCGCACGAGAACGCCGTGGTCCCTGGCACGTCCTCCCACGTCACGTTCTCGGCGATCTCGGCGAGCGAGGCCTTCACGGCGGCCGCCACATCCTCCACCGACGGCTCGCCCCACGTGATCAGGTGGAAACCGGTGCGGCAGCCAAACGGCGAGCAGTCGATCACGCCATCCAGACGCGTGCGCAGCAGCCCGGCCAGCAGGTGCTCGATCGTGTGCAGTCCGCCCGTCTCGATCGAGTCGTGGTTCGGCTGCACGAGGCGCACATCGAAGTTGGAAATCACGCCACCCTGGGGCCCGTGCTCCACGGCGATGAGGCGCACGTACGGCGCCTTCACCGCGGTGTGATCCAGCGTGAAGCTCTCGACCTCTGCCATGTCGACCTTCTCGGCCATGCTGCCTCGCCTCTTCTCAAAGAAAGTGAATATGCCCGACGGCGCGGGGGCGCCGGGGCGTCTGACTCCAGGCTAGTGCCGGGAGACAACGGGCGGGAACCGCCCGTCGCACGACGACGCATGGGCGCCTCTGACCCGACGTCGCCGGTCAGGCGCCTGGTCACCAGGGTTCAACACGCAGCCGCGGCCACCGCTGGGCGTAGGCCGCGGCCCTTTCCTCGTAGACCTCGCGCGGCGCCAGGCGATGGTTGGGCCGCAGCACCATGTCCACGACATCGTCCAGGCCGAAAGGTGCACAGATCTCCAGCGTCGGTTCGGGGTTCGTCGGCGGCGCACCCGAGCCGACGCCTGCCGCCACAGCATCCGCCGATGCCCCGGCCTCCGCGAATCTGACCCCCACCGAGCAGGCGAAGGCCGCGAAGCTCGCGATGGCGTCCGCGCTATCGGCATAAGGCGCGATGGTCTTGCCGAAGCGCTCCGGATACCAGAGGTGCACCCGGGCCTGATTGCGTAGCTCCAGCCGGATCGAGGGATCCCGCACCGCGGCGGTGAGCCGATCGATCGCCGCATCCTCCGCATCCCAACTCAAGTTCGCCGCGTCGAAGTAGAAGACGTCGTAGTCCCGGATGCCGGTGCCGGCGGGGAGGCCGCTCAGCCGATTCCACACGTTTTGGAACACGGCCCCGGCGCAGAGCCACGCATCAGGTAGGCCCGCCTCGCCCAGGGCCTCGAGCACCCGGACGCAGGCCGGATCCGCCAGCACCGATCCGATCACGAGCTCGCGGGCCTCGGCTTCGGTCATCGCTCTCGCCCCGCGGCGCGAAGCCGGTCCACGACCCGCCCCAATGCAACTTCGTCCCACTCGCCCCGCCACACGTCGCGCACCCACGCTGCGAGCCACTTCTGTGGGTCGGCGCAGAAATCCGACCAGCGAAGTGACGCCGCCAGAGACCTTGTCACTTCGTCGAAGGTTTCCCTGCGCAGGGCTCCATGTCTCCCCAGCAGCAAAGGATCCTCCCGAGCCAGCGCCTCACCCAGCTCATCCCAACCACCGTCTGGCATCAGCTGCGCATGTGCGTGCCAGCGTTGACCGATCGAACGACCGCGCCGCCAGTCACGCCCACGGCGACTACGAGGCGGTGGTTCGTACCCCGGACGGGACTGGATCACCGCCTGTCGCAGTTCGGCGAGTGCCTCGCGGTATTGAGTGGGATCAAAGCGCCAGGCGGGACCATCAAACGCATCCACCTCCGCCCCTCCGGGCTCCCGATTCCATTCGGCGATGCCTTCGGCCGGCTCATCCCAGGTCACCCACTGCGAGCCGCGCGTCACCCTCATCCCGACACTATGGTCGTTCTCGTCCCCGCACCAGCAGGTGAACAGCGGGAGCCGTTCCCCCGGGTAGCCGCGCCCGTCTTGACCACTGACCAGGACGCGCGCGGCCACGCTTCCGCCGCCTTCACCCCAGGGAAAGTCATCCGCGGGGTCCTCGGAGTACTGAAGCCAGATCCCCGCCAGCCCCTCAGTCGGCTCACCCAGGAGGTCCCCCAGTGGGCTGCCGTTGACCAACAGGTCCGGCTCACCAACAGCCCAGGCGACATCCCGCCCGCGCGCTTCCCGACGTACCACCACGGCGCGCGAAGCCACGCTGAGGCGATGAACCCGGTTTCCGGCCGCTCGCTCGGCGCCACCGCACTCCGAGCCGCCCCGTTGGTCGTTGTGTGGCTTCCGCGCCTGTTCCATGCTTGCCAGTCTCCCACCACGACGGATCTGCCTACCCACCCCGCCTCCCCGGAACCAGGCGGCACTGGCGGCCACGGTCACGCAGCACCGGATCACCCGAGCAAACCCAGGGGGCCGGGGCCGCCCGCGAAAGACATCGCGGCCGACCCCGGCCCCTGAAGCAACCACCCAGCCCGCTCACGCGCTGGGAGGGAACCCCTCGTCGTCGAGCGCCATGTCCTCGTACTCGCCGTCCGGCCCGACCGGCGCGTTCACGCGCCGCCCGGCCGCGGCATCCACCTCGGCGTGGCCGGGGTGGTGGGCAGGCGTGCCCACTCCCCCGGAGTCCTCGGCGTGCTGCCCGAAGCGCCGCTGGATGTAGACGCCGGCGGCCACGACACACACGGCCAGGACCGCGGTCGCCGCAAGCTCCACCTTGAGCGTCGAGAAGAAGCCCATGTACAGCAGCACCACCGGGATGAAGATGATCACGGCCCAGGTCAGGTACGGGTAGCCCCACATCAGGACGGGCGGCTTGACGCCGCTCGCGTTGATCTGGCGACGCGTCATGAGCTGCGACACCGCGATCACGAAGTAGACGAGCAGGGCCACTGCGCCGGACGTCGCCAGCAGCATGGAGAACGCCTTCTCCGGCATCACGTAGTTCGCAATCACGGCGAGGAAGCCAACGATCGTGGGGGCCAGCACCGCCGGGATCGGCGTGCCGGTGCGCGCCACCTTGGCCAGTAGCTTGGGGCCGTCGCCGCGCACCGAGAGCGAGAACGCCATCCGCGAGGCCGTGTACAGCGCCGAGTTGAGGCAGGAGGACACCGACACCAACACGACGATGCTCACGAGCAGCTGCGCGCCGGGGATCCCCAGGACGTTCAGCGCCGCCAGGAACGACCCGTCCTTCACCAGCGCTGGCGAGGTCCACGGCACGAGGCAGACGACAAAGAAGATGGAGCCGACGTAGAAGATCGAGATGCGCCAGATGACCGACTTCGTTGCCTTGCGGATCTGCTCGGCGGGGTGCGCCGACTCGGCCGCCGCGATCGTCACGATCTCCGTGCCCATGAACATGAACATGGTCGTCAGGATCGCCGCGATCACGGACCCCCCGCCGTTGGGCATGAACCCGCCGTGGTTGACCAGATTGCCGGCACCGGCGTGGGCCGGTCCGAAGAAACCAACAAACGCGAGCACCCCTACGCCGATGAACGCGATGATGGCGACCACCTTGAGCAGTGCGAACCAGAACTCGAACTCGCCGTAGTTCTTGACGCTGAAGAGATTGGTGATGGTCAGAGCGAGCGTCACGAGCAGCGCGAACACCCACAGCGGGACGCCGGGCATCCACGCGTTCAGAATGATCGCGGCCGCCGTGGCCTCCACCGGGATGACGAGCACCCAGAACCACCAGTAGAGCCAGCCGATGCTAAACCCGGCCCATCGCCCAATCGCGCGGGAGGCGTAGACCGAGAACGAGCCAGAGTCCGGGTTGGCCGAGGCCATCTCGCCCAGCATCCGCATGACCAGCACCACGAGCGTGCCGGCGGCCAGGAAGGACAGAAGCACGGCAGGTCCCGCTTGCGAGATGGCGGTGCCGGAGCCAACAAAGATGCCAGCTCCGATGACGCCGGCGATGCTGAGCATGGTCACGTGGCGCGGCTTCAGGCCCCCGCTGAGCTGGCCGCCGTGACCGCCGTGTCCCGATGAATTGGATGAAGGTGATGCGTTGAAGTTCCCCATGCCCCGGGAACGTACTCCCGAAAACGAACAGTGTCCGTTTATAACGCAACTGTGACGTCCCTCACATTTTGGGTTTGTGTTGGGGGCGATCAAGGTCAAGAATGCGCGCCCCGACCGGGACCTACCGCGGCAGCCGCAACCCATCGATCCGCCGGCGCAGCTTCCGGTCGGACATCCTCCCGCGCGGCCACGGCCGCCGCAGCACGGCCGGCAGCGGCTTGTGGCCAAGCACGACGGCACGGATGTTCAGCGCCGCCGTGGACCCGCCGCGCAGGTAGTCGTTGTGGTTGAGCAAGCGACGCTGACGCCGCTCGTGATCGAGGAAGCCGGTCTCCAGGAGCTCGGCACCCATCTCGCGGACCGGGTCCCCACCCATGGCCCCGCCGTACAGCGTCCCGCCCAGCCACGGCTTCCAGTCGACCGGCGCCACGAGCGCGTACCGCTCGGCCCCAGCGTTCACCGTGTCCGCCGGAACCTGCACCTTGAATCCAGTCCCCGGCGCGCCGGCGTAGACCATGCGATCCAGCGTGAGGCCCTCGGCGCGCGCCTCGGCCGAGCCGATCGCGCTCGCCCCATAGCTGTGCCCGATGTACGTCTGCACGGGCGCCACACCGGCCTCCCCCGCAGCCCGGGCCGCCTCCACCGCCCGCTCGCACTCCACGTCCAGCGCCGCATCGAACGCGGCAAGCTTCTCGCGCGCCGCCTGATTGAAGCGCCGATCGGCGTTGTCGGTGATGAACCGCGGAAACTCGCAACCCTGCCAGTACACGCCCACAGCGCTGCTCGGCTCCAGCGACCGCCCGTCCACGTCGTCCAGCCGCCCCAGGTTCATGACCATGTGATTGCCGTACGTCAGCGTCCCCGGCACCACCACCGCCACCGTTCGCGTGGCGGGCCCCACCGCACCGGAGAGCGCCACGAAGCGCCCGTCCCGCGCCGTGGAGCAATACAGCAACCGGATCGGCACATCGGCCCTCCGCACCGCCTCGCGGAAGCCCGCGATCTGCCGCGAGACCTGCACGGCCCGCACCCCGGCCTTCCGCGCCCAGCGCCACCCGTCCCAAGCCCCGCGCACCACGGCGCGCACGCCGAGGCCCACGGGGAGCGCGGGCAGCGGCCCGGCGACGGACTCCGCGGCCGCCAGCTCTGCCTCGAGCACGTACAGGAGCCCCGCCGCCACGAGCACATTGGCCCGCACCCGCGAGGCAAAGTCGGCCCCGGTCAGGGAGCCGATGACGCCCGGGTATCGCACGGCCCACGCAGCCCGCTCCGCCGCGGGCACGGCCTCCCACAGGGCCGCCACCGGCCCGACGTCGGCCCGGTTCCGTCCCGGTTGCAGGCCCGCCAAGGCGGTGGCGAAAGAGGCCGCCGCCGGGTCCGCGGAGCCGGCCATGAGCCGCCGGGCGGCCCGCGGATCGTAGATCGCCCCGCCCGCCACGGAGGCGCCAAGCAGCGCTGCGCACTCGGCACCGTGGCGCCTGGCCCACTCACGCAAGCCGGCGTCGTCGTACTCCTCAAGCCTCACGGGGTCAGCCTCCATGCGTCCATCCTGGCACGCCCCCGCGACACCCGCCGGACGCCGCACGCCCCGCGAACGCGAAAGGAGGGACGGATCACCGATCCGTCCCTCCTCGCGAACTCAGCGCGGGCGAACCCGCCAGCCGAGACTCGCTAGATCGAGTCGAACGGCCCCACGATCACCGCGGTGCGCGGGCGCGAGGCCAGCTCGCGCGCCACCTCGTGCACCTCCTCGCGCGTCACGGCGCGGATGCGGCGCAGCGTCTCGTCGAGGTCGTGGTACTCCCCCGTGATCAGCTCGGCGCCGCCCAGGCGCGACATGCGCGCCCCGGCGTCCTCGCCGGAGAGCACGCGCCCACCGGAGAGCGCGCCCACCGCCACGCGGTGCTCGTGCTCCGTGATGCCGTCGCGCGCCAGCTCGTCGAGCTGCTCGCCGAGCAGGTCAAGTACCTCGCGCGCCTTGGCCGGGGAACACCCGGCGTAGAGCCCGAAGTAGCCGGCGTCCGTGTACGAACCCGAGAACGAGTAGGTCGAGTACGCCAGGCCGCGCTGCTCGCGCACGCGCTGGAACAGGCGCGAGGACATGCCGCCGCCCAGCACGGTGTTGAGCACGGAGAGCGCGTAGCGGCGCTCGTCCGTGGCCACGAGGCCGGGGCAGCCCAGCAGGATGTTTGCCTGCTCGACGTCGCGGCGCACCACGTGCTCGCCCGTCACCGACGCGATGGTCGCGGGCGCCTTGACGCGCCGCGCCCGCGGCGAGGCGCCCACCTCAAGCGACCACCCGCCGTCGTGCAGTGCCTGCATGACGGCCTCGCAGACCTCCGTGTGGTCCACGGCGCCCGCCGCCGTCACCACGAGGGTGTCAGGCGTGTAGTGCTGGCGGAAGTGCTCGCGCACGGCCTCGGCCTCGGTGGCGTTGATGTCCTCCGGCGTGCCGCCGATGGGGCGGCCGAGCTCGTGCTCGCCCATGACCAGCTGGACGAAGCGCTCGTGCGCCACGTCCGTGGGGTCATCGGCGTCCATGGCGAGCTCCTCGAGGATCACGCCGCGCTCCTGCTCCAGATCGGAGTCGGAGAGACGCGCCGAGGTGACCATGTCGCCGATCGTGGCGATCGCCATGGGCAGATCGGTGCCAAGGACCCGCGCGTAGTAGCACGTGGATTCCTTGGCGGTCGCGGCATTGGACTCGCCGCCCACCTCGTCGAAGGCGAGCGCGATCTCCAGCGCCGAGCGCGTGGCCGTGCCCTTGAAGAGCAGGTGCTCCAGGAAGTGCGTGGAGCCGTGCATGCCCGGCTCCTCGTCGCGCGAGCCGACGCCCACCCAAAAGCCCACCGATGCCGAGAGGGCGCCGGGCATGGACTCCGTGAGCACGCGCACACCGCCCGGCAGGACGGAGCGCATGACGCGCGCGCCGTCCTCGTGCACCAGCACCTCCTGGGTCACGCCAGAGTGCGCAAGAGCGCGCCCCCCTTCGGGGGCGCGCTCTGCGTTCTGGGGTGTCCCGGTGCCGGTCAGAGGCAGAGGGATCACCGCCATATCAGTCCTCGGAACCCTCGGACTCGGCGGCCTCATCCTCGGCCACGACCGGGGCGAGCGACAGCTTCCCGCGATCATCAACCTTGGTGATCTCCACCTGGACCTTCTGGCCCACGCCGAGGACATCCTCGACGTCGTCGACGCGCTTGCCACCGTTGAGCTTGCGCAGCTCGGAGATGTGCAGCAGGCCGTCCTTGCCCGGGGTCAGCGAAACGAACGCACCGAAGGTGGTCAGCTTCACGACGGTGCCCAGGTAGCGCTCGCCCACCTCGGGAACCTGCGGGTTCGCGATGGCGTTGACGGCGGAGCGGGCGGCCTCGGCGGCCTCGCCGGAGGTGGCGCCGATCAGCACGGTGCCATCGTCCTCGATGGAGATGTCCGCGCCGGTGTCCTCCTGGATCTGGTTGATCATCTTGCCCTTGGGGCCGATGACCTCGCCGATCTTGTCCACGGGGATCTTCACGGAGATGATGCGCGGGGCGAAGGGGGACATCTCGTCCGGGCCGTCGATCGCCGAGGTGATGACGTCCAGGATGTGCAGGCGGGCCTCGCGGGCCTGCTTCAGCGCGGCGGCCAGCACGGAGGCCGGGATGCCGTCGAGCTTGGTGTCCAGCTGGATGGCGGTCACGAACTCGGAGGTACCGGCGACCTTGAAGTCCATGTCGCCCATGGCGTCCTCGGCACCCAGGATGTCGGTCAGCGCCGCGTAGCGGGTCTGGCCGTCAACCTCGTCGGTGACCAGGCCCATGGCGATGCCGGCCACGGGGGCCTTCAGCGGCACGCCGGCGTTGTACATCGACAGGGTCGAGGCACACACGGAGCCCATGGAGGTTGAGCCGTTGGAACCGAGGGCCTCGGAGACCTGACGGATCGCGTAGGGGAACTCCTCGCGGGAGGGCAGCACCGGGAGGAGGGCGCGCTCGGCGAGGGCGCCGTGACCGATCTCGCGACGCTTGGGCGAACCCACGCGGCCGGTCTCGCCCGTGGAGAACGGCGGGAAGTTGTAGTGGTGGATGTAGCGCTTCGACTTCTCCGGGGAGAGGGAGTCGATCTGCTGCTCCATCTTCAGCATGTTCAGCGTGGTGACACCCATGATCTGGGTCTCGCCGCGCTCGAAGATCGCGGAACCGTGCACGCGCGGCAGGACCTCGACCTCGGCCATGAGGCGACGGATGTCCGTCAGGCCGCGGCCGTCGATGCGGATCTGGTCGGTCAGGATGCGCTGGCGCACGATGTGCTTGGTCAGCGAGCCGAAGGCCTTGGAGATCTCGCCCTCGCGGCCCTCGAACTCGGCACCGGCGACGGTGAGCTTGCCGAGCACCTCGGCCTTGAGCTCGTCGGCGGCGTTGTCGCGATCCTGCTTGTCGGCGATCTGGTAGATGCCGGCCAGCTTGTCGGTGGCCTCGGCGGCGACGGCCGCGTAGGCGTCGTCCTGGTAGTCCTTGAAGATCGGGAACTCGCGCAGCGGCTTGGCGGCGCGGGAAGCCAGATCGGCCTGGGCCTCAACGAGCACCTTGATGAAGGGCTTGGCGGCCTCGAGGCCCTCGGCGACGACCTCTTCGGTCGGGGCCACGGCGCCCTGGTTCTTGATCAGGTCCCAGGCGTGGTCGGTCGCGCCAGCCTCCACCATCATGATCGCGACGTCGTCGCCGGCGATGCGGCCGGCCACGACCATGTTGAAGACGGCCTGCTCCAGCTGGGTCTTCGTCGGGAAGGCCACCCACTGGGCGCCCTGTCCGTCGTCAACCAGGGCAACGCGGACGCCGCCGATGGGGCCGGAGAACGGCAGGCCGGAGAGCTGCGTGGACATCGAGGAGGCGTTGATCGCCACGACGTCGTAGTAGTCATCCGGGTTGATCGAGGTGATCATCACGACGACCTGGACCTCGTTGCGCAGGCCCTTCACGAAGGCCGGGCGCAGCGGGCGGTCCATGAGGCGGCAGGCCAGGATGGCCTCGGTGGAGGGGCGACCCTCGCGGCGGAAGAACGAGCCCGGGATCTTGCCCGCGGCGTACATGCGCTCCTCGACGTCAACCGTCAGCGGGAAGAAGTCGAAGCCCTCGCGGGGGTGCTTGCCGGCCGTGGTGGCCGAGAGCATGGACGTGTCATCGTCCAGGAAAACCATGGCGGAGCCGGCGGCCTGCTTGGCCAGGCGGCCCGTCTCGAAGCGGATCACACGCTGGCCGAAACGGCCGTTGTCGATCACTGCCTCGGCAAACTGAAGTTCGGTACCCGACACGGGTGCCTCCATTTCTGTTCGTGGCACGGAGGACCTGGGCACGGACCGCTCGCTGGTGCTCGATCGAGGCCCGCGGTGCTCGCCCTGACCCAAGCGCTGAGCGCTGGGTGGGCGGAACCGAAGGCCACTACCGAGGACCACAAGCGTGTGGTGTGCCCGGCCTCCGTGGCCGATTCTGGGTGTGGGACCGGGTGGTCCCGGGGAGGGTCTCCCCTCAGTGGAATCGTCTCACGACGACTCCGGATACGACGCGAGGCGACACCCCCGAACAGGAGTGCCGCCCCACGGACGCAATCAGCGGCGCAGGCCCAGACGCTCGATCAGCGAGCGGTAGCGCTCGATGTCGGTGTCCTTGAGGTAGCCAAGCATGCGACGACGACGACCAACCAGGGCCATCAGGCCGCGGCGGGTGTGGTGGTCGTGCTTGTGCATCTTCAGGTGCTCCGTGAGGTCGGAAATACGGCGCGAAAGCACAGCAATCTGCACCTCCGGCGAACCGGTGTCACCCTCGTGGGTGGCGTATTCCTTCATGATTTCCTGCTTGATCGCCTGATCAAGAGCCATGATGTAACTCCTCATGAGTTGTACCGCGTGTTTGACCCTGGCCTCACCCTCGCGGGGAGACAAGAGGGGTGGCACAACCGCGGACTGCAGTGCGCACCGTCATCAAGTCTATCAGCGCCCGACGGCGCGTGGTTTCGCGCGTGGCGAAGGGCACCTTGGGTGCCGCGGGGCACCCGCGGGGCCCGCCGCCGTCGGGCTTTGGACCCGCGCCGGCGATGCATGCAGTTTTTGCGTATGGCGCGAGTCTTTCTCGCCGGATCCGCACAGAGTGCATGCGGCGGCCCGAGCACCCGGCCTGGAGCAGGCCTGGGCGCTGCTGCCGCTTCCGGCCTCGCGACTTTTTCGCTGAATCGCGACTCTTTGTCGCGGAGAGCCGAAAAAGTCGCGAGATCGCGCTCAGCGTGGTTCGCGGGCCCTTGCAAACAGGGCCGCGGCCAGCGCCGCCGCTGTGCACGCCACGGCCAGCGACGGGAAGACGTTCGGCATTTGCGGCAACCGAGCCGGATCCGCGCCCGCCTGGGCAGCGATCACCTGCGCCGTCATGCACGGGATGAGCACGCCCAGCCCCGCACCGAGGACGGCGAGCGGGATTCGACCCAGGGGCTCGAGCGCGTGCGCGGCGATGAGCGGAAGGGTCACCCCGATGCCGCAGCCGAGCAGCGCGACGAGCCACCAGGTCCACGCCGGGCCCACGGTCGATGGCGTGCCGTCCAGCCCCCCACTGCCACGCCACCTCCGACGGGACCTTGCCCCAGACGAGCGCCATGGACACGAACGCACCCAGGGTCGCCGCAACGCTCAGCGCAACGACGCCGAACACGCGCGCCTTGGGGACCACCGCGCCGGCCGGTGGCCGCGTGGGCCAGTCCGCGGAGTCGACGTCACCCTCATGGTCGCTCATGCCTCGACGCTAGCCGACCCGTGCACCGCGCACCTGCCGTGCTCTCGTGGCACCGCATGCGGTTTGTGCGTATGGCGCGAGTTTTTCTCGCCGGATCCGCACAAAGTGCATGCGGCGGCTCGAACGCCGGCGCTAGCGTGGGCGCATGGACGAGACCGGACCCCTGTCGGCCGACGATGCCCTGGCAATGCTTCGCGCCAGGTTGCCTTCATACAGCTTCAGCACGGAACCGCTGGGACACGGCGAGGATGCAACGATCATCTCCCTCTGCGAACCCGATGGCTCTGCCTCTCTGTGGAACCTCATCGTGTGGGAGCGGTACGAGATGCTCTTCAGTTTCGGCAGCGGAAGGCTTCGGGCGGAACTGGAGGGCACCGCCGAGGACGTCGAGTGGTGCGCCATGCTGGTGCTAGCGACGTCCGCTGGGCACTTTGTGCATGAGTCCCATCGTCTGCGCGATCGCCTAGCAGTGACGCTCGCCGACGGAACCGTCGCACGGTTCTCGACTATGCCGGGCACTCCCAGAGCCGGCTAGACCGGGTCGCGGCTTGGGTGGACTGGCGCACACCCCGCTGACCCGCGACTTTTTCGCGAAATCGCGACTCTTTGTCGCGGAGAGCCGAAAAAGTCGCGGGATGGCGCTCAGAGCAGCGCGAACCGCACCGCAAGGCACGTGTATGGCAGCTCGACCGGCTCCCCCAGCGCGTGACCGAGGTGCTCGTACAGGTACCAGGCCAGGTTCGCGTCCACCTTGGCGCGCACGGCTTCCGAGGAGCGCAGCCAATAGGAGCGCGAGTGGCACAGCTCGAAGAGCGATTCCGGCGTGACCGTGTCCGCCCAGCCCTCCTCGCGCACCTCGCGCGCGCCGAACTCCGCCCCTACACGCGCTGCAGCGTCCACATTGCGGTGCACATCGCCCGCGTGCATGATCCGGCTCAGCCGGTGCACCCACGGCACGGTGACATCGAGCTGGTTCCAGACCAGCCCCAGCGTCCCGCCGGGCGTGAGGACGCGCGCGGCCTCCGCGGAGGCGGCGATCGGATCCATCCAGTGCCAGGCCTGCGCCACGGTCACGGCGTCAACGGACCCCGGGCCAAGGCCCGTTGCCTCGCCCGTCCCGGCATGCACGACGACGCCCGGCTGGGTTCGCGCGAGCACCTCGCGCATGGAGTCGGCCGGCTCCACGGCGTGCACCGTGCGGCCGGGCGCCGCCAGGTCGCGCGTGAACAGGCCGGTGCCGGCGCCGATGTCCGCCACCGCCGAGGCGGAGGCTGGCACCAGGAACGGCGCGACCCAGGTCGGGTAGCCGGGGCGCACCTCGTGGTACCCCTCCCCCGCGGCCGCGAAGGCCCCGCCCCAGTCGCGGCGCGCCGAG
>JALAHE010000005.1 GCA_022712075.1 Galactobacter sp. | reverse complement strand
GCCGAGCACGTCGAGGCCGAAGTGCAGAGCGGAAACGGGAACCCGCTCGTCGACGCCGTGGAACATGCCGGTGAAATCGAGCTCGGCCGGGAGGCGCAGGGGCGCAAAGCCGTAGCCTGAGACGCCGAGGCGCGCCAGGGCCTTGTTGTCCGTGCCCGCGGGTAGCATGTAGGGGAACACCTCGGCACCCGGATCGGCCTCGCGCAGGAGCTCACCCATCAGTTCAACCAGCGGTGCGTCGGCCGGCGCGTGCATCGACTCGAATTCGAGGCCCCGCTCCACCGTCACCTTCTCGCCCGCGAGCGCCTGGAGCGTGGCGATGGTCTCGTGGTGCTGCCCGGGCAGCGTGCGGACGTCGATGCGCGCGCTCGCCGTGGACGGGATGACGTTGTCCTTGTAGCCCGCACGCAGCACCGTGGGGTTGACGGTCGTGGCGAGCGTGCCGGTGACGAATTTGGCGGCGTCGCCCAGCGCCTCGAGCGTGGGCGAAGGGTCCTCCGGGTCGAAGGTCGTGCCGTTGAGGCGGGCCACGCCCTCCAGCAGCTCCAGCGTGGACGGGTGGTAGCTGCGGCCCCAATCGTGCTCGCCGATCCTGGTTAGCGCCTGCGCCAGGTGCAGCACCGCGTTATCGGAGTTCGTCTGAGAGCCGTGCCCGGCGGTGCCTTGGGCCGTGAGCCCCAGCCACGCCATCCCCTTCTCGGCCGTCTGGACGAGGTAGGCGCGGGTCCCGGCCACCGTCGTCGAGAAGCCGCCCACCTCGGAGATGGCCCAGCCGGCCCCCTCGAACTCCTCCGGGTGGTGATCCACCATCCACTGGGCACCGAACAGGCCGCCAGCCTCCTCGTCGGCAAACATCGCCACGATGAGGTCCCGGGGGGGCAGCTCGCCCGAACGGATGATCTCGCGCACGGCCGTCAGAATCATGGCGTCCATATTCTTCATATCCACCGCACCGCGGCCCCAGATCATGCCGTCGATGAGCTCGGCGGCAAAGGGATCGACGCTCCAGTCCTCCGCCGCCGCGGGAACCACGTCGAGATGCCCGTGCAGGATGAGGGCGGGAAGCGAGCGATCGCGCCCGGGGATTCGCGCCACGAGGTTCGCGCGGCCCGGAGCCGATTCGTAGATCCGGGATTCGATGCCCACCTCGGCCAGCAGCTGCGCCACGTACGCCGCGGCCGGCGCCTCGTTGGCCGAGGCGGCACCGGAGCCATCGTTCGAGGTATCGATCCTGATGAGCGCTCGCGTGATCTCGACGACCTCGTCCTGGGCGCTGCGGCTGGCTGTCTCCACGGTGTTTCCTCTCCTCGTGCCTTCGCGGCGCCACCGCCCTCGGGCACCGGGCGCTGGCGCGGACCGTCGCCCCGCCCGCGCGGGACGCTCCGCGCCTCACCCTAGTGCGATCACCACTTGCACGACCCGGATGAGTTGCGTTGAGGAGCCCTCGATTTGTTCCTTGGCCGCCACTCGTGTAAGCTCTTACTCGTTGCCACGGCGGCCGAAAGGAAGCCGGAGACACCACCTGCGCGGGTGGCGGAATAGGTAGACGCGCTAGCTTGAGGTGCTAGTCCTGGAAACGGG
Organism: Galactobacter sp.; assembly: GCA_022712075.1. GTDB lineage: Bacteria > Actinomycetota > Actinomycetes > Actinomycetales > Micrococcaceae > Galactobacter. The sequence continues at coordinate 21,519 of JALAHE010000005.1, read as the reverse complement.
GTGGGGGTTCAAGTCCCCCTTCGCGCACAGAGTAGAGGCCCTCGGGAGTGATCCCGAGGGCCTCTTTGTTTGCTCCATGAGACCCTAGGCGGTGAAGGCAACTTCACCACCGATTCACCAGCGCCACCGTGCATCGTTTTCTTCAGGAGCCCGGAGTGAGCACCCCCGCCGTCAACGTCCTCTCGCTACACACCTCCCCCCTCGCTCAGCCGGGGGCTGGCGACGCAGGTGGCATGAACGTGTTTGTCCTGCAGAGCGCGCTGGCTCTCGCCGCCACAGGGGCGCGGGTGAACGTCTTCACACGGTCACGGGCGGCCTGGAGCCGCTCCCCCGCCGCCGGCGTCTTCGTCTACGGCGTTCCCGCCGGCGGCGACCGCCACCTGAGCAAGGAACAGCTGGCCGAGGCAGTGCCGGAATTCGCGGCGGCCCTGCTCTCCCACGCCGACTTCGATGCCCGCGCGCCCCTGCATTCGCACTATTGGCTTTCGGGTGCGGCGGCGGCGCTCGTCCGGCGCAGGCATCCGGGCCCCTGGGTTCACACGATGCACACCACGGCCGCGCGGAAGCACCGTCACTCCCCCGGCGTTCCCCTGGAGCAGCCCCGGGCAAGCGCCGAGGCGTCCATCGCAGCGACCGCCGACGCGCTGACCGCCAACACGCCTGCCGACCGCGAGGAACTGCTCGTCGACTTCGGCCTCCCCGCACACCGCGTGAGCGTCGTCTCGCCCGGCATCGACACCCAGGTGTTCACGCCCGAGGGCGAGCGCGCCGCCTGGCCGCTGAGCTGCCAGGGGCCGCGCCTGCTGTTTGCCGGGCGGATCCAGCCGTACAAGGGTCCGCAGGTCGCCATCTCCGCCCTTGGATTGCTCGCCCGCCACGGCATCGGCGGCACGCTCGTGCTGCTGGGAGACCGCTCCGGCGCCGGAGCACAGGACCCGGCGGCCCTCGCGGCCGCGGCGGGCGTCGGCGCGCGCGTGCTCTCACTGCCTCCCGTGCCCCCCCGCTAGCTGGCGGCGTGGTACCGCGCCGCCGACGCCGTGCTCATGCCCTCGCGCCACGAAACCTACGGCCTGGTTGCAGCGGAGGCCCTGGCGTGCGGCACGCCGGTCTTTGCCCACGACGTGGGCGGCCTGCGGACCATCGTCAACGACGGCGTGGACGGGCGCCTTCTGCCAGACCTTGATCCGGTGCATTGGGCCGAGGCCCTCGCCCGCGTCCAGCACGGCGCGCCCCTCGCCTGGCGCAGCGCGGCGGCGCAGACGGGTGCCCACCGCGGCTGGGACGCGACGGCGCGGACGCTGCTGGCGCTGTACGCGCGCCTGGAGCAGCCCCGCGCCGCCTGAGCCCTGCCGCCTAGAGCGGGCCGACCTGGCCGGCGAAATGCGGCTTGGAATTCCTCGCGTTCCATCCGCAGAACTGCACGACGCCGCCTGGCCGGCTCGTGCGATTGACCTCCACCGTGCCGGGCAGGAACACCGGCGTGGCGAAGTCGATACACCAGGCGTAGCCCGTCCCGTGCGGGGCGCACTGGGCCAGCGCCCGGCCGGCCAGGTACATGCCGTGGGCGATGGGCGCCTTGAGTCCGAGCACCTTGGCGCTCAGCGCGCTCAGGTGGATGGGGTTGTAGTCGCCGAGCACCGCCGCGAAGCGGCGGCCCGTCGCCCCGTCGAGGCGCCAACGCGCCGTCGTGCTCGGCGGAACAAAGGCCGCGCGCTCGGGCGCGGTGGGCGCCTGCACCCCGTCGAGGCGCACGCCCTTGGCGAGATAGAGGCTCAGGCCGCGCCACACGAGCTCACCGGCCGAGAACAGGCTCGTCTCGATCGTGACGGCGGTGCCGGCGTGGTGGGCCTCGAGGCCCAGGGCGCGGGCGCTCACCGCGAGCTCCTCGTCGGGGGTCACGGCCCGGAGGTGACGCACCTCGTTGCGCAGGTGCACCAGGCCGAGCAACGGAAGCGGGAAGTCCTTGCGGGACATGAGCCACAGCGCCACCGGGAAGCCGAGCCCGTGCAGCAGCACGCTCGGCAGCTCCTCACGGACCGTGTCTCCCATCAGGCGCTGGTAGGCGATGAGCTGCTCGCGGGAGCACCGCACGGACTCGACGTACGCCTCAGTGTCCGGCAGCGAGCCCGGAGCGACCGAAGCAACCTTGCGCAGAACCCGCGGGGCCGCCGCGGCGTAGAGGGAGCCGAGGCTTGGCACCGCGGGAAGGGTCTCTCGCACGGCTCAGGCCCCGATCAGGCTCTGGCCGCACACGCGCAGCGTGCGCCCATTGATGCCACCCGCGGCGTCGGAGGCAAGGAAGGAGATCGCCTCCGCAACATCGAGCGGAAGGCCTCCCTGTTGCAGCGAGGGCAGGATGAGCCGGCCGGCGGCGCGGGTGCCAAAGGGAATCTTGGCCGTCATCTCCGTCTCGATGAAGCCGGGCGCCACCGCGTTGATGCCGCCACCGAGCTCGCCGAACAGGCGGGCGGAGGCGCCGACCATGCCGATGACGCCGGCCTTGGACGCACCGTAGTTCGTCTGCCCACGGTTCCCGGCGATGCCGGACGTGGAGGCCAGGCTCACGAGCCGCAGGCCGGGCAGGCCGGCGTCGAGGAAGGCCTGATTCATGCGCAGCTGAGACTCGAGGTTGACCGCCATGACCGAGTCCCACTTGGCGGCGTCCATGTTGACGAGCAGCTTGTCGCGCGTGATGCCGGCGTTGTGGATGACGATGTCGAGGCGACCGTGGCGGCCCGTTGCGTGCTCGATGATCTTGGCGCCGGCGTCCGGCGCGGTGACGTCGAGCTGCAGGGTGGTGCCGCCCACCTCGTTCGCGACCTTGGCGAGCGCATCGCCGGCGGCCGGGACGTCCACAGCCACCACGGTGGCGCCGTCGCGGTGGAGCACCTTGGCGATGGCCGCACCGATGCCGCGGGCGGCGCCGGTGACCACGGCAACCTTGCCCTCGAGGGGCCGGTCGACGTTGGCCGGAAGCGAGCCACCCGTCCCCTCGACGCGGATGAATTGGCCGTCCACGTAGGCGGAACGGCCCGAGAGCAGGAAGCGCAGAGCACCCTGGGCGCTGGGGGCCTCCAGACCGATGCCCTCGGCCAGCTCGATCCCGTTGCCCGTGGCTCCGCCGCGCAGCTCGTGAGCGAGCGAGCGCAGGAAGCCGGTGACGCCCTGGCGAGCGGCGGCCACGGCCGGCGCGTCGTCGTCGGAGGCCGGGCGGGCGATCGTGATGACGCGTCCGCCCGGGGCCAGCTTGCGCAACGCCGGCGAGACGGTGAGCGCCGGGGCCGAGAGGCCGGAGGGCGACTCGAGGTCGTCGAGCGCCACGACGATGGCGCCGAGCGAGGAGTCACCGGCGTCGTGCGTGCGCACCTCCTGGCCCCACGCCAGGAGCAGTTCGCCGAGCTCCGCGGCCAGGGGGCTCGAGCCGACCACCAGAATGGCGCCGGGCACCAGGGGGGCACCCTCGCGGTAGCGGCGCAGCGTGACCGGCGCGGGCAGTCCAAGCTGCTTGACGAGGGAGCGACCCAGGCCGCTCGTGGCGAAGTTCAGATACTGATCTGCCATGTCAGCGCGCCTCCAGGATCGCGACGATGCCCTGGCCACCGGCCGCGCACACGGAGATCAGGCTGCGGCCGGAGCCCTTCTCGTGCAGCAGCTTCGCGAGCGTGGCGACGATGCGCCCGCCCGTCGCAGCAAAGGGGTGCCCGGCGGCCAGCGAGGAGCCGGCCACGTTGAGCTTTGAGCGGTCGATCGAGCCGAGCGGGGCGTCCAGACCCAGGCGCTCGGCGCAGAACTCCGGGTCCTCCCACGCCTTCAGGGTGGAGAGCACGGTGCCGGCGAAGGCCTCGTGGATCTCGTAGAAGTCGAAGTCCTGCAGCGTGAGGCCGTTGCGGGCCAGCAGGCGCGGCACGGCGTACGCGGGGGCCATGAGCAGGCCCTCCTCGCCGGAGACGAAGTCGACGGCGGCGAGCTCGTAGTCGACGAAGTCGGCAAGGACGGGCAGCGAATGGGCGGCGGCAAATTCCTCGGAGCCGAGCAGCACGGCGGAGGCGCCGTCCGTGAGCGGGGTGGAGTTGCCCGCGGTCATCGTGGCCCGCTCGCCGAGGTTCTTGCCGAAGGCCGGCTTGAGCTTGGCGAGCTTCTCCACGGTGGAGTCGGCGCGCAGGTTGTTGTCTCGCGCGAGGCCCCGGTACGGCGTGACGAGGTCGTCGAAGAAGCCGCGCTCGTAGGCGGCAGCCAGGTGCTGGTGGCTCGCGGCGGCCAGTTCGTCCTGGGCCTCGCGGGTGATGCCCCACTTCTCGGTCGTCAGCGCCTGGTGCTCGCCCATGGAGAGCCCGGTGCGCGGCTCGTTGGTGCCGGGGGCGGCTGGGGCGAGGTCACGCGGTCGCAGCGAGGCGACGGCGGCAAGCCGGTCCTTCAGAGTGCGGGCGCGACTGAGCGCCAGCATGCCGGCGCGCGCGCCGTCGGAGAGGGCGATGGGGGCGTCGGAGATGGTATCGACGCCGCCGCCGATGGCCGAGTCAATCTGGCCCAGCTTGATCTTGTCGGCGAGCGAGCCGATGGCCTCGAGGCCGGTGGCGCACGCCATCTGGACGTCGTAGGCCGGCGTGGCGGGATCGAGCGCCGTGCCGAGGACGCTCTCGCGCGTCAGGTTGAAGTCGCGCGAGTGCTTGAGGACCGCGCCGGCGGCCACGGCCCCCAGACGTTCACCCTGCAGCCCGAAGCGGGCCACGAGGCCGTCCAGGGCGGCCGTCAGCATGTCCTGATTTGAAGCGCCGATATAGGCGCCGTTCGCACGGGCGAAGGGAATGCGGTTGCCGCCGATGATCACTGCTCGGCGCGGGGAAGGGCTCGAAGCCATGGTGTCCTCGTGTTCCTTGACGGGTGACGTCGCTGAAGTAGTGGCCGGAGCTGAACCGGCCAAGCGGGGGGCGTTCTGTCCGATACCGAGCGTACCTGATACGCTCGGTATCGTGAAACAGATCACCCCCGTCAGTGAGTCGCGCCACGACGCGCATCCGGACCTGGTCTCGACGCGCCTAAGCGACGGCCGCGCCACCCGCTGGGACGAGCACCGCAATCAGCGCCGCGACGAGCTGGTCCTGGCCGCGCGCCGGGCCATCCACCGCGGCGGACCCGGCGTAGCCATGGGAGACATCGCTGCCGAGGCCGCCACGAGCAAGTCCGTCTACTACCGCTACTTCGGCGACAAGGACGGGCTACGCCGCGCGATCGGCGACGACGTCGTCAGCAAGCTCAGCGCCGCCGTGCAGGCCGCGGGCCGCAACGCCCCCGATCCCCTGGCCGCCCTCTCCGCCATGATCGGCACCTACCTGGCGCAGGCCGAGGCCTCACCCAACACGTATGCCTTCGTCATGGCCCCAGGGGACGCAGGCCAGGCCGACGCCCTCAAGCACGTGAGCGATCACCTGGCCGAGCTCTTCCGCGAACGGCTCCAGGAGCTCAACCCCGGCCCGGCACTCCTGACGCAGCTGAGCCTGTGGCCGCACGCCGCGCTCGGATTCATCCGCGCGGCGGGCGAGGCATGGCTGGAACGAGACGCCGCCTCGCGCGAGAGCGCCGCGGAGCTCACGGCGTCCCTGACCGCGTGGCTCCTCTCCGGGCCAACCGCCAGCACCCCGGGCACCGCCCGAGCCGCAGATCATCCTTCAGCCCCCGCAGCACAGCAGTAGCCAGAATCGAAAGGATTCGTTGATGAGCACCACCGAGAGCACCACCCCCCGCCTCGACGTCGCAGCGCTCGGCGAGCAGCTGCTTGGCCGCTGGGCCGAGGTTCGCCGCGAGGCCAGGACCCTCTCTGCGCGCCCCGAGCTGGCCAAGATCGAGGGCCAGCCCATGCCGGAGCACCGCGAGCGCACGCTCGCAAACCTGTACACCCTCGTGGAGGCGAAGGCCGTGCATCGCGCTTTCCCGAAGCACCTGGGAGGCGGGGACGACCACGGCGGAAATATCGCCGGCTTCGAGGAGCTCGTCACGGCGGATCCCTCGCTGCAGATCAAGGCAGGAGTTCAGTGGGGCCTCTTCGGCGCCGCCGTGCTCCACCTCGGCACGCGCGAGCACCACGACAAGTGGCTGCCCGGCATCATGAGCATGGAGATCCCCGGCGCCTTTGCCATGACGGAGACCGGCCACGGCTCCGACGTCGCCTCCATCGCGACGACGGCCACGTACGACGTCGCCTCCCAAGAGTTCGTGATCAACACCCCGTTCCGCGCCGGCTGGAAGGACTACCTCGGCAACGCGGCCCTCCACGGCAAGGCGGCAACGGTCTTCGCCCAGCTGATCACCAACGGCGTCAACCACGGCGTGCACTGCTTCTACGTGCCGATCCGCGACGAGAACGGCGAGTTCCTGCCCGGCATCGGCGGCGAGGACGACGGCGTCAAGGGCGGCCTCAACGGCATCGACAACGGGCGCCTGCACTTCAGCGAGGTCCGCGTTCCGCGCACCAACCTGCTCAACCGCTACGGCGACGTCGCCGAGGACGGCAGCTACTCCTCCCCCATCGAGTCCCCAGGCCGCCGCTTCTTCACCATGATCGGCACGCTCGTGCAGGGGCGCGTCTCGCTCGATGGCGCCGCGACGGCCGCCTCGAAGATCGCCCTGCAGATCGCCGTGACCTACGCGAACCAGCGCCGCCAGTTCAACGCGAGCAGCGATGTGCAGGAGGAGGTGATCCTCGACTACCAGCGCCACCAGCGCCGACTCATCCCGCTCATCGCCCGCACCTACGCCGGCTCGTTCTCGCACGAGGAGCTGCTCGAGGCCTTCGACGGCGTGTTCTCCGGCGAGCGTGCCTCCGACGCCGACCGCGAGGACCTCGAGACCCTGGCGGCGGCGCTCAAGCCGACCACCACGTGGGATGCCCTCGGCACCCTCCAGGAGTGCCGCGAGGCCTGCGGGGGCTCGGGCTTCCTCGCCGAGAACCGCTTCACCGGCCTGCACGCCGACCTCGACATCTACGCGACCTTCGAGGGCGATAACAACATCCTGCTCCAGCTCGTCGGCAAGCGCCGCCTGACCGATTACGCCAAGTCCTTCAAGGGCATGGACGCCGCCGGCATGGCGCGCTTCGCCCTGCGCACCGTCTCCGACGCCGTGCTGGCCCGCACCGGCCTGCGCGCCCTGGGCCAGGAGGCCCGCGACACCGGCAGCGAAAAGCGCAGCGCCACGGTGCTCAAGGACCCCGAGGTGCAGCGCGCCCTCCTGACGGAGCGCGTGAACGTCACCGTGTCCGAGATCGGCCGCGCCCTCAATGACGTCGCCAAGGCGAGCTCCGCCGAGAAGGCCCGCGTCTTCAACGAGCACCAGGACGCCCTCATTCAGGCGGCGGCCGCCCACGGGCGCCTCCTGCAGTGGGAGGCCTTCACCCGCGGGCTCGAGGCGGTCGAGGACGAGGACACCCGGACCATCCTCACCTGGCTGCGCGACCTCTTCGGCCTCGGCTGCATCGAGGACGAGCTCGGCTGGTACCTCATGCACGGCCGCCTCTCGGCCCAGCGCGCCCGCACGCTCGTGGAGTACATCGACCGCCTGATCGCGCGCCTGCGCCCCCACGCACAGGAGCTCGTCGATGCCTTTGGCTACACGCAGGACCACCTGCGCGCGCCCATCTCCTCGGGTGCCGAGCAGGCCCGCCAGGACGAGGCGGCCGAGTACTACCGCCACCTCCGCGCGGATCCGAACTCCCCCGTGGATGAGAAGGTGCTGCTGAAGCGCCGCCGCGCCGAGGCCAAGGCGGCCGCCAAGGCCGGCCAGCGCTAGCGCGGCCGGTGCCCTCCCGGGCACCGAGCAAGGCAAGGGCCCGACGGCGGGTGAGCACCCGCCGTCGGGCCCTTGCCGTGTGTGGCGGCCATCCCCTCCGGTCCCGCACATTTAATTTAAAACCCCACGAATTGTGAGGGATTAAACGAAAAGTGAGGGGGTGGGCGGAGGGCAGGGCGAGCGACGCGGGCAAGGGGTGGCGGCGAGCCGCGGGCCCGCGCCACGCCCTCCGTCGGTGGGAGCGCCCGGTGAGCGCGGTGAGAAGATGGGAGGCATGAGACTTGAAGCACGACCCTCCAACGAGAATCTGCGCCGCGACGAGGCGGCGGAGCGTTCCCAGCTGGTCACCACCCACGACTACGCGATCCACGTTGACTTCTCGCAGGCCGAGGATCCGGCCGTCCTGAGCTACCCCGTCACGACCCGCATCGCCTTCGACGCACGCGAGGGCGCCGAGACCTTCCTCGACTACCTTGGCTACTCCCTCGAGTCGATCACGCTCAACGGCACGGCCCTCAACCCGGAGGTCGTCGTGGACGGCGCCCGCCTGCGCCTCACGGGACTCGCCGAGAGCAACGTCGTCGAGATCGTCAGCACCTCCGCCTACTCCCGCTCCGGCGAGGGCGTGCACCGCTTCGTCGACCCCGCCGACGGCAACACGTACCTGTACTCGCAGAACGAGCCGGCCGACGCCCGCCGCATCTTCCCCAACTTCGAGCAGCCGGACCTGAAGGCGCGCTTCTCCATCTCCATCACCGCGCCCGACCAGTGGCACGCCGCCTCCAACGGCGCCCTCGTGGGGCTGCGCGAGGCCGGCGGGACGAACAGCACCCGCGAGTTCGCCACGACCGAGCCGATGTCCACGTACATCACGACCTTCCTGGCCGGCCCCTACGCCCTCTGGAACGATCACTACGAGGGCACCACGGCCTCGGGCGAGGCCGTCACGGTGCCCCTGGGCATCGCGACGCGCGCCTCGCTCGCCGCGTCGATGGACGCCGACGAGGTCTTCGACCTGACCAAGCGCGGGCTCGACTGGTTCCACACGCACTTCGACATCGCCTACCCGTGGGGCAAGTACGACCAGGCCTTCGTGCCCGAGTACAACCTCGGCGCCATGGAGAACCCGGGCCTCGTGACCTTCACCGAGCGCTACGTCTTCACCTCCCCCGCCACCGAGGCCCAGCACGAGCAGCGCGCCAACACGATCATGCACGAGATGTGCCACATGTGGTTCGGCGACCTCGTCACGATGGCCTGGTGGGACGATCTGTGGCTCAAGGAGTCCTTCGCCGACTACGTCGGCACGCTTGTGGTGGACGAGGCCACCGACTTCACGACGGCGTGGACCACCTTCGCCTCGCGCCGCAAGGCCTGGGCCTACCGGCAGGACCAGTACCCCACGACGCACCCGATCGTCGCGGACATCACCGACCTGGAAGCCGCCGACCAGAACTTCGACGGCATCACCTACGCCAAGGGTGCCTCCGTCCTGAAGCAGCTCTCGGCCTTCGTGGGCCAGGACGCCTTCCTCGCCGCGGCCCGCGCGTACTTCACGGCGCACGCGTGGGGCAACACGCGCCTGAGCGACTTCCTCTCGGCGCTCGAAACGGCCTCGGGCCGCGACATGGGCGCGTGGGCCGACGCCTGGCTGCAGACCGCCGGTGTCAACCGCCTGAGCCTCGAAACCACCGCGGCCGAGGGCAAGATCGCCTCCGCCACGCTGGTCCAGGACGGCGTGGACCCCCGCACGGGCGAGACGATCCTGCGCCCGCACGTGGCCAAGGTGGGCGTCTACTCCCCCTCGGCCGAGGACCCTGCCGCCCGCACCTCGCAGTTCGCGGTGCGGGTCGAGGGCGCGCGCACCCCCGTGCCCGAACTCGTGGGCACCCCCGCCGGCGCCGCCCTACTCGTCAACGACGAGGACCTCAGCTACGCCAAGATCGGCATGGACGAGGCGACCCTGCGCATCGCCCTTGGGGAGGGCCTCGACGACGAGCTCGCCCGCGCCACGGCCCTGGCCGGCGCCTGGAACCTCGTCCGCGACGCCGTCCTGCCCGTGGAGCGCTTCGTGGACGGCGTGGTCTCCAACGCCCACCTCATCGAGGACTCCGGCGTGCTGGCCCAGTCCTTCGCGCAGGCCGGCTCCGGCCTCGAGTCCTACACGCTGCAGGGCGATCGCCAGGAGCTCCTGGCCCGCTGGGTGACCTACCTGCTCGAGTCGGTCGTGGAGGCCCCCGAGCCCTCCGACGAGCGCACCGTGCGCCTGCGCGCTCTCTTCGCCTCGCTCGCCGAGCAGGAGTCGCCGGACGCCCAAAGCCTCGAGGTCGTGGAGGCGTGGCTCGCCGACGCCGGCTTCGAGCTCGGCGAGGAGCTTGCCTGGGCCGCGCTCGTGGCCCTTGCATCGCACGGCCTGCGCACCGAAGAGCAGCTGCGCGCCGCCGATGAGGCGGCCCCCACGGCGATCTCGGCGACGGGCCTGACCCGTGCCCTCGCCGCCCGCCCCCTCGCGGAGGCGAAGGACGCCGCGCGCGCCGCCGCCTACTCGGGCGCCGACGCGGCGGGCTCGCCGCTCTCCAACGATCACCTGCAGGCCACGATCGACGGCCTGGGCATCGACCCCTCGGGCGTTGGTACCGGGCACGAGGACGAGTACTTCGAACGCATCGCCGACGTGTGGGCGCGGCAGACCCAGGGCCAGGCTACCCGCGTGGTCGAGGGCCTGTTCCCGGCCGGGGCCGAGCTCGCCGACGGCGACGATGCGACGCACCCCACGGTGCTCGCGGCCGGCGCCTGGCTCGAGGAGAACGCCGGAGCACCGGCGGCGCTTCGCCGCCTCGTGATCGAACGGCTCGACGACGCGCGCCGCCGCCTGCGCGCGCAGGCCGCCTCCCAGCGCGGCTGAGCCGCCGGGGCCGCCGGCCCCACCCACAGCGGACGGCGCCGCTCCCCTCTTGAGGGAAGCGGCGCCGTCGTGCTGTGCGCTGGAGTGGAGTGCGCGGGCCTACGGCACGCGCGCCGTCCACTCCTGCGTTTCGAACTTGCTCTCGGCGAGCACCTGCGCCTCGGCGAGGGTCGCCGCGTCGAGCGTGCCTGGCACGGCCCCGTAGCGCTGCGTGAAGACCTCCGCCATGGTTTCAAGGATCTGCTCGCGGCTGCGGCCCGTCTGGCGCTTGAGCGGGTCGACGCGCTTCTTGGCGCTCGTGATGCCCTTGTCCGAGATCTTCTCCCGGCCGATGCGCAGCACCTGCGTCATCTTGTCAGCGTCGATGTCGTAGCTCATCGTCACGTGGTGGAGCATGCCGCCGCCGGCCAGGCGCTTCTGCGCCGCCCCACCGATCTTTCCCGCGTCCGTCGCGATGTCGTTGAGCGGCACGTAGTGCGCCTCGACCCCCACGCGGGCGAGGGACTCCATGACCCACGCGTCGAGGAACGGGTAGGAGTCGGCGAAGGACATGCCGTCCACGAGCGAGCTCGGGAGGTAAAGGGAGTACGTGATGCAGTTGCCGGCCTCCATAAACATGGCGCCGCCGCCCGAGATGCGCCGCACCACCTTCACTCGATAGCGCTCGGCCTGCTCGGCGTCGACCTCGTTCTTGAGGGACTGGAACGAGCCGATCACCACGGCGGGCTCGTTCCACTCCCAGAGCCGCATGGTGGGAGGGCGCAACCCGGCGCCCACCTGGCGCGTGAGCACCTCGTCCAGCGCCACGTTGACGGCGATGGGGTACGGCGTGGGGCCAAGCACCTGCCACGCGTGATCGGTCCAGCCCGTGGCCAGGCCCAAGGCGCGCCGCACGGCGGTAGCCACGGCGCGGGCATCGAAGCCGAACATGACGGCGTCGGGGCGGAGCCTGGCCGTCACGGCCGCCGCAAGCTCCTCGTGGCTCGTGCCGACGCCCAAGCCCACGAGCGCCCCGTTGATGTCCTCGAGCGCCTCGTCCGGCTCGAGGAAGAAGTCGCCGTTGATGCGGGCTGAGGAGATGGCGCCGTCCGCCACCGTCAGATCCGCGACCACGAGCTTGCCGCCCGGGACCTTGTACTCGCCGTGATGGTTGCTCTGCGCTGGCTCTGTGCTCACGCTTCCCCAGCATAGTGCGCCCGGCCGTTCAGGCGCCGGGCCGCCCCACGGGGCCGCCGAGTCCAGTGCCGCCGAGTGCGGGGCCGCCGCAACAACGACAAGGGCCCCGCTCTCCTCCCGAGGGAGGACAGCGGGGCCCAAGTTGTTCAAGAGGCGCGCGGTTCAGCACCGCGCGCGACGGCTCACTTGCCGCCGAAGCCCTTGAAGCGCTGGTTGAAGCGCTCCACGCGGCCGGCGGAGTCCATGATGCGCTGCTTGCCCGTGTAGAACGGGTGCGAGGCGGCGGAGATTTCCACGTCGATGACGGGGTAGGTGTTGCCGTCCTCCCACTCGATGGTCTTGCCGCTGGAAGCGGTGGAGTGGGTCAGGTACTTCTCGCCGGAAGCGAGGTCACGGAACACGACGGGACCGTAGTTCGGGTGGATGCCAGCCTTCATGGGATCACCATTTCTCTTTGGCCCCTGGATTTGGCCAGGGGCGATGAAAGTGGAGGCGCCGCGCATGCGACGACGCTCCATTCTACACGGAATTCGCACCGCGCCTGACGCGCGGTCAGCGCGCCCGCAGCTCCCACATGGCGACGGCGGCCGCCGCCCCCACGTTGAGCGACGAGACGCCCTCCCGCATGGGGATCAGCACGGCGCCGTCCACCGCCTCGAGCGTCTCGGGGCGGATGCCAGCGCCCTCCGTGCCCAACACGAGCGCGAGGCGTTCCGGCCCGCGGGCGGCGAGCTCATCGATGCTCACGGCGTCGTCGGTCAGCTCCAGGGCGTGCACCTCAAAGCCGTGGCGTTTGAGGGCGGCGACGCCCTCGGGCCAGGCCTCCAGGCGGGCCCACGGCTGGGAGAAGACGGTGCCCATGCTGACGCGGATGGCGCGCCGGTAGAGCGGATCCGCGCTGCGCGGGCTCAGGAGCACCGCGTCGATCCCGAGCCCGGCTGCGCTACGGAAGATCGCGCCAACGTTCGTGTGCTCGGCGACGTCTTCGAGCACGACGACGCGGCGGGCGCCTTCCAGCAGGGCGTCAAGGTCCGCTGGGGCTGGCCGCTCGAAGGATCCAAGGGCCCCGCGGTGCAGGTGGAAGCCGGTCAGCTGCTCGAGGAGCTGCCCCTCCCCCACAAAGACCGGCGCCTCGGGGACACGGCCGGCCAACGCCTCGATGACGGCGCCGTGGCGCTCGTCCACGAGGAAGGAGCGTGGCGCGGCCCCGGAGTCGAGGGCCCGGCGGACGACCACCGTCGACTCGGCGATGAACCGGGAGCGCGTCTTGGCCAGGGCCGCGTCCGTGAGGCCCCGGTAGTCCCCCAGGCGGGGATCGTCGAGGGACGAGATGCGAACGATGCTCACGGGGACACCAACTGCCAGATCAGGTGAAGGAAGGCCACGACGCCGAGCACCACAATGCACGCGCGCAGCACGAAGGGGGAAAGCCGGCGGCCCACCTTGGCGCCGAGCCAACCGCCGAAGAGCGAACCGGCGGCGATGAGGGCCGCGACAAGCCAATCGATGCGCTCGAAGGCAAAGATGAGGTAGGCGACCGCCGCCACGAGGTTGACGGCCAGCGAGAGGACCACCTTGACGGCGTTGGCCTGCTGCAGGCTCCCGTGCAGCATGACCCCGAAGATGCCCATCAGGATGACGCCCTGGGCCGCGGTGAAGTAGCCGCCGTAGATGCCGGTCAGGAAGACCAGGAGCACGAGGGCCGAAGAGAACGGCTGGGCGTCCGGGCCCTCGTCCACGGCGCCCGAGCGGGCCTTGGCCCAGGCAGCCAGGCGCGGCTGCAAGATGACCAGCACCACGGCCAGGGCCACGAGGATCGGCGAGACGATGCCGAACACGCTCTCCGGCAGGTGCAGCAAGAGCCACGCGCCGAGCAGGGCGCCCACGATCGAGGCGGGAAGCAGCCGCTTGAGCGTGCGGGGGACGGTGCGCAGCTCCGCGCGGTAACCCCAGGCGCCGGAGACGCCGCCGGCCACGAGGCCGATGGCGTTCGACACCACGGCGTTAACTGGATTGAGCCCCATCGCCACGAGCACGGGGAAGGTCACGAGCGAGCCGGAACCCACGATCGTGTTGATGGTTCCGGCCCACACCCCAGCCAAGAGGACAAGCAGCGACTGCCACAGCTCCACGTCGAACGGCGCCCCTCAAGCTCAGCGCGCGAAGGCGCTGAAACGCGATCCCTGGCGATTGAGCGTCAGCTGCAGGCCGAAGGTGGCTTCCAGGTTGCCCTGCGTCACCGTCTCCTCGAGCGGGCCCTGGGCGACGACCTCGCCGTCGCGCAGCAGCAGGGCGTGCGTGAAGTTCTCGGGGATCTCCTCGAGGTGGTGCGTCACGAGGACCATGGCCGGCGCGAGCGGGCTCGCGGCAAAGGCCCCCAGGCGGCGCACGAGATCCTCGCGGCCCGCAAGGTCGAGGCCGGCGGCCGGCTCATCGAGGAGCAGCAGCTCGGGGTCGGACATGAGCGAGCGGGCGATCAGCACGCGGGCCCGCTCACCCTCCGACAGGGTCGCGTAGCGGCGCGAGAGCAGGGTGCTTGCACCCCACTGGTTCAGGAGCTGAAGCGCGCGGCGCTCGTCGTCGGCGTCGTAGTGCTCGCGCCAGCGCCCGGTCATGCCATAAGACGCGGACACGACGGCGTTGAGCGCCGTCTCCTCCTCGCGCATCTCGCGCCCGAGGAGGGCCGAGCTGACGCCGATCGCGGGCCGCAGTTCGGAGAGGTCGACCTTGCCCATGCGTTCGCCCAGCACGTCGACGGTGCCGCGCGTGGGGAAGAGCCGCGTCGAGGCGATGCGCAACAGCGTCGACTTGCCGGCGCCGTTGGCGCCCATCACGATCCAGCGCTCGTCCTCGCCGACGCTCCAGCTCACGTTCTTGAGCAGGTGGCGGGCGCCACGGATCACGGAAACATCGTCAAAGGCGAGCACGGCAGTCATGCCTCCCACCCTAAGACACGCGGGGCCCGCAGGCCCGCGCGGAAGGCGTGTCACGGATATGCCGCCCGCGCTCCGCAGCGCTCACACTGGTCACATGAACCAGCAGTACCGCCTTGTCTCCCTGTGCTCCGCCAACGCCGCCGGTGAACACCCCGCCGCGTCGTGGATCGAGACGATCGGGGCCGATGCCTCCGTCGCCGAGCTCACCGCGCCCTCCGGGCTCCGCGGAGCCGCCTGGGACCTCGAGCTCGACGACGCGCAGCTCGGCACGCTCAGGGCCCTCCTGCGCGAGGACACCACCGAGGGCCAGGCCAGCCTCCTGGTGCCGCCGGCGCTGCGCGGCTCGCGTCGCGCACTCGTCGTGACCGACGTCGACTCCACGCTCATCGAGCAGGAGGTCATCGAGATGCTGGCGGCCCACGCGGGTCGCGAGGCGGAGGTGGCAGCCGTGACCGAGCGCGCCATGCGCGGCGAACTCGACTTCGCCCAGTCCCTGCACCACCGCGTTCAGGCCCTCGCCGGGCTCCCGGTGAGCCTCATCGCGGAGGTCGCCGCCGACGTCGCGCCCACCGCTGGTGCCCGGGAGCTCATCGCCGCAGCCCACGCCGGGGGTCACAAGGTCGGCGCCGTCTCCGGCGGTTTCATCCAGGTCCTCGAGCCCCTGGCCGAGACCCTTGGGCTGGATCACGCGCACGCCAACGTGCTGGGCGTGCGCGACGGGGTCTTGACCGGCACGGTCGAGGGCCCGGTCGTTGACCGCGCCGCCAAGGCGGCTGCTCTGCGTCGCTGGTGCGCCGCCGACGACATCGAGGCGCAGCGAACGATCGGCCTCGGCGACGGGGCCAACGACATCGATCTGCTGACGGTGGCTGGCCTCGGCGTGGGCGTCGAACCCAAGCCGGCCCTGCGCTCGGTCGCCGACGGCATCCTCGGCCTGCGCCGGCTCGACGCCGTGTCGGCCGCCCTCGGCTGGGGCGCCTGAGCGCGCAATCAATACCCAAACGTGACCTGCCACCGCCCCCTTCATCGTGGGCGCGTCAGGCCGTCCGTCCTAGGATGATCCAGGCCCTTCCGTCCGTCCGGGAGCGGCGGAACCGTTGAAGGAGAACACGTGAGCGAGAACCCGACCTCGGGACCGGTCGAGGAGAACGCGCCCGAGCCGCCGGTGGGCGAGACGGGCGACGCGGGCCAGCCCGCTGGCAGCGACCAGGCCGACGCCGCGCCCCAGCGCGTCGAGCACCCGCCGATCGCCGCGCCCGCCGAAACGCATCCTCTCGCCCCGCTGCCGGCGGAGCCCGCCCAGCGGGTCGAGCCGCTCGCTCCGGTCCAGGAGCCGGTGGACGGCACGCGCCTTGACCTGGATCCGGTGGCGCCCGCCGAGGCGGCCGCGGCCCCGGTCCTTGAACAGGTCGTTGAACGGCAGGAGGAGCCCCTCGTGGCACCGAAGAAGAAGCGTCGTGGCGCCAAGGTGGCGGCCTGGACGGTCCTGGGCGCGGCGGTCGTGGCCGGCGGCGCCTACGCGGGTGCCGCCTTCCTGACCCAGGACAAGCTGCCGGCCCACCTCAGCGTGGACGGCGTCGACCTCTCGGGTCAGAGCGCTGAACAGGCCAAGACCACGCTGTCCGAGCAGCTGCTCCCCCGCGCCCAGAAGGCCCTCAAGCTCACGGCCGGCGAGCAATCTGTGGCCATCAAGCCGGCGGACGCGGGCCTCGGGCTCGACCTCGACGCGACGGTCGACCGGTTCACCGGCCTGTCCTGGGACCCGAGCGTGATCCTCTCGCGCATCGTCGGTTCGCAGGACGCGGAGGCCGTGACGACGGTGGACGACAAGGCGCTGAGCGCGGCCGTCGCGAAGGCGGCGAAGTCGCTCTCGACGGCCCCTGTCGAGGGCTCGATCGTGGTGGCCCAGGGCAAGGCCGACTACAACGAACCCCGCGACGGGCTCGCCATTGACACCGAGGCGACCGCAACGTCGCTGAAGGAACAGTGGCTGCACGCCGACGGCTCGATCGCCGCGACCTCCTCGACGCAGGCGCCCGCCGTGGCCGCCGCCGACTGGAAGTCCTTCCTCGACGCGAGCGTTCAGCCGCTCCTGGATGGCCCCATCACCGTGTCCAACGGATCGGCCGAGGCGCAGCTGCCCGCCGCCACGATCGGCGCCGCCACCACCGTCGCCGTCAAGGACGGCAAGCCTGCCCTGACGCTCGACGGCGAGAAGCTCGTCGCCTCCGTCGTCGAGCTCAACCCCAAGATGGCCTCCGAGGGCCGCAACGCCACGGTCAAGATGACCGGCTCCGGCGCCTCGGCCGCGCTCTCGGTGGTCCCGGCCGAGGAGGGCAAGGGCATCGACGCCGAGACGCTCGCCACGGCCGTGCAGAAGGCCTCGACGGAGTCCGCCCGCAAGGCCACCGTGGAGCTGGAGATCACGCAGCCCACCATCTCCACCAAGACGGCACAGTCGTGGAAGATGGAGAAGGTCGTGGAGTTCGCGACCCCGTACCCGACGTACGACACGCAGCGCACCAAGAACCTGCGCAACGGCGCCGCCAAGGTCAACGGCACGGTCGTGAATCCCGGCGAGGAGTTCAATCTCGCCGACCAGTTCGGTCCGATCACGCAGGCCAACGGCTACGTCGTCTCGGGCGTCGTCGAAAACGGAAACTCTTCCGAGGCCCTCGGCGGAGGCATCTCACAGATCTCCACGATGTCCTACAACGCCGGCTTCCTGAGCGGCATGGACATCCTTGAGCACCGACCGCACACCCGATGGTTCGATCGCTACCCCGCCGGTCGGGAGTCGACCTTCTGGGTTGGCCAGATCAACATGCGCTGGAAGAACAACACCAAGGCCCCCGTCGTGGTGCAGATGTGGGTGACGGATTCGCAGGTCAAGACGGTGGTGTGGGGCGTGAAGACCTGGGACGTCAAGACGACGACCTCCGACCACTACAACATCACCTCCCCCACGACGGTGCACAACACCTCGTCCAAGTGCACCCCCGAGGCGGGCGGCAAGTCCGGCTTCAGCGTGACGGTGACCCGCACTCGCACCTCGGCGGACAAGACGCTCCCCAAGGAGACGTGGAACTGGACCTACTCCCCGTGGAACCGCATCGTCTGCGATAACAAGTAGGCCCGCACCCCGCGAGCAACGCAAAAGGAGGCCCTCCCCGCACGGGGAGGGCCTCCTTTTCGTT
Source organism: Galactobacter sp. (assembly GCA_022712075.1). Taxonomy (GTDB): domain Bacteria; phylum Actinomycetota; class Actinomycetes; order Actinomycetales; family Micrococcaceae; genus Galactobacter. The sequence continues at coordinate 3,523 of JALAHE010000005.1, read as the reverse complement.
GCTCAGGTCGGGAGCTCGGCTCAGGCCACGAAGCCCTTGCCGCCGCCCACGAGCTCGGTGTGCCCGGTCTCCACGTCTGCCGTGACCATGGCGGCCACCTCGGCGGCGAACTCGGCCACGGAGTACAGCTTGCCGGCCTCGGCGCGGCGGGCCTCGATGGCGCCCGGCTCGACACGATCGAGCAGCGTGGCGGTGATCGTACCCTCGATCATGTCGCCGGAGACGACAACAAAGGTGATGCCCAGCTCGGCCAGAGCGGGGATCTGCTCGCGCAGCGCCACCTCGCCGGCGCGCTTGGAACGGGCCACCGGCTCGTAGGCGTCAAGCGTGGGAACCGTGTCGATGAAGTGGGCCTGGTGGCTCGTCACGAACACGACGCGTCCGCCGCGGGGCAGGTGCGGTGCGGCGGCCTCGAGCATGCCGACCTGGGCGTCGCGGTTCAGCGTCAGCGCGTAGTCCTCGCCGCGGTCGGTCTCCATGCCGCCGGAGGCGTTCAGGACCAGCACGTCGAGCGTGCCGAAGGCCTCGATGGCCGCTGCGACAAGCGCCTCGCGGTCCTCGGCCGAGGTGAGGTCGCCCTGCACGGCGATGGCGCGACCGCCCGCCTCCTCGATGGCCTTGACGACTTTGTTGGCGCGCGGCGCCTTGGAGCGGTAGTTGATGACAACGTTGGCGCCCTCGGCGGCGAGCAGCTGGGCAGTATCGGCGCCGATGCCGCGCGAGCTGCCGGTGACGATGGCGGTCTTCCCGGTCAGGGATCCCATGGTGTTCCTCTCTTGCGCCGCTGCCGCGGCGGGATGGGTGAAGTCGAAAGCGAAGGGGTCAGTGGCCCATGCCGAGGCCGCCGTCAACGGGGATGACGGCCCCGGAGATGTAGGCGGCGTCGTCGGAGGCGAGCCAGGTGACAACCTTGGCGACCTCCTCGGGCTGGGCGAAGCGGCCGGCCGGGATCTGCGCCTGGTAGCTCTTCTTGAGCTCATCCTCGAGGACCGCGGTCATCTCGGTCTCGATGAAGCCGGGGGCCACCACGTTGGCGGTGATGCCGCGCCCGCCGAGCTCGCGCGTGAGCGAGCGAGCGAAGCCGACGAGGGCCGCCTTGGAGCTTGAGTAGTTCACCTGGCCGGCGCCGCCGAGCAGGCCAACCACGGAGGAGATGAAGACCACGCGCCCGCGGCGGGCCTTGATCATGCCCTTGAGGCTGCGCTTCACGACGCGGAACGAGCCCGTCAGGTTGGTGTCAAGCACCGACGTGAAGTCCTCCTCGCTCATGCGCAGCATGAGCGTGTCCTTCGTGATGCCGGCATTGGCGACGAGCACCTCGACCGGGCCGAAGTGGGCCTCGACCTCGGAGATCGCGGCGTCCACGCTCGCGGTGTCGGTGACATCGGCCTTGACCGTGAACAGGCCCTCCGGGCCCTCGCCGGAGCGGGACGTGATGGCGACGTTGTCACCCTGCGCCGCAAAGGCGCGGGCGATCGCCAGGCCGATGCCGCGATTGCCGCCCGTCACGAGGACGGTGCGGGGCTGCTGGGCGGGCTGAGAGCTCATGAAACCTCTTCGCTAGTGAACCGTGTTTCGCACACGTGGCCTTCATCCTATCCAGCCGGACCGCCCGCCCGCCCGCCGAACTGCCGCGCCCCAGCAGTGACCGACGGGTAGCTTGCTCAGGGCGCACCGGGCCGATTGGCCGCGGGAAGCGCGGCGGTGGGACAATGGGGACACCATGAGCAAGAACGAGCCGAACCCCGAGCAGCCGCGCGTCCACGCGATCACGGACGCCCGCGAGGCGGCGTCGATCGAGGCTCGCAAGCGCATGCGCTCCTACGGCATCAAGATGGCCCTGCGAGCGGTGCTGTTTGTCTCGGGCGCGATCATCGCCGCGACGTGGAACATCTGGGTGGGGGTGGCCCTTCTGGCCGCCTCCGCCATCCTGCCGTGGATCGCCGTGGTTGACGCGAACCTCATCACCGATCCTGGCGGCGACGACTCGGCCACGTTCCTGCAGGCCCCGCCGGCCGACGCGCTGGACCCCGGCGAGCGACCCGCCGAAGGGTCCGAGCGACCCGAGGGGCAGGCATCCGCCGCCGCGACGGAAGAGGACGCCTCCTCCGAGGTGATCGAGGGAAGCTTCGAGCCCGAGCCCAACGCCACCGACAAACCGGAGCGTCCGGAAGCCGAGAACCGTGGCTGACTTCGATCTCCTGTCGGCACTCCAGGCCCAGGGACCGCCCCAGGTCCGCCCAACGAACCAGCCGGACGAAGCAGGGGCGCACCCACCGTGCTCGCGCAAGGGATGCCGCGCCCCGGCCGCCTGGGCCCTGCTCTGGAACAACCCCCGCATCCACCCGCCTGAGCGGCGCAAGACCTGGCTGGCCTGCGATGACCACCGCGAGTGGCTCTCCGATTACCTCTCGACGCGGGGCTTCCTGCGCGAGGTGACCCCCTTTCACTTCCCGCCCCAGGAGGGCTGATGTACCGCTTCCTCGCCAGCACCCGCTGGGTTGGCTGGCTCATGATGGTGATCGTCTTTGCGATGGTCTGCGCCGCCCTGTCCTGGTGGCAATGGGACCGCCGCGCCGAGGTCTCCAGCGAAAACAAGCAGGTGGCCGCCAACTGGGACGCTGCGCCGCTGACGGGCCAGAGCGCCGTCGACCTCTTTGCCGAACTGCCGGCCGCCGCCGAGTTCCGCCCCGTCAAACTCACCGGTGAGTACCTCAGCGATTCCACGCTCTTTGTCCGCCAGCGCACCTTGAGCTCGGCGCTGGGCATGGAGGTCCTCGTGCCCTTCCGCACCGAGCAGGGAAGCATCGTGCTGATCGACCGCGGGTGGATGAAGAACGGCGACGGCCCGGTGCAGGAGCCGGAGAACGTCCCGGCTCCCCCGAGCGGCACGGTCACCATTACGGCCCGCGTCAAGGCCGGCGAGCCGGACATCGGCCGCGACGCCCCCGAGGGCCAGATCGCCTCCATCGACCTGGCCGGGGTCGCTCAGCGCACGGGCCTCGAGATCTCCGGCTCCGCCTACGGCCTGCTCGCCTCCGAGGATCCGGCACCCGCCACCAAGCCCGCCCCGCGCCCCAAGCCCGAGGCCGACGAGGGAATGCACTGGTCCTACGCCCTGCAGTGGGCGGCCTTCGGCATCCTCTTCTTTGTTGGCTTCGGCTACGCGGCGCGCCAGCAGGCGCGCATCAACCGCGAGGACCGCGAGGCGGCGGCCGAGGCCGCGGCCAACGGCGGCGTGCTGCAGCACAGCGCGCGGCGGCGCCAGCGGGCCAAGGTGATCAAGCCGCGCCGCGACGGCGCGCTCCACGACGAGGAGGCCGAGGACGCGCTCATCGACGCCGAGGAGAGCCGCGGCAACGACGTCACCAACTCCTCGCTCGTGACGGGCATCCAGAAGCCCCACTAGGGCTTCCCCTTGTCACAGCGCGACGGCGGCCGGTCACCCGGAGGTGGCCCGCCCCCGGTGCGCTGTGTCCGGCGGCGCTGGCCCCGCCCGCGCGGGGTCAGGCCAGGGTGGCGG
>JALAHE010000004.1 GCA_022712075.1 Galactobacter sp. | reverse complement strand
GTGGACAACACGCGGCCTCGGACCGGCTGTGAGGGGCGCGAGCGGGGGATCACCCACACGAACCGCTGCAGCGGAGCCGCGGCCCGAGAGGCGCGGGAGCCCTGCCAGGGGCTGTTCCGCCCCGCCCGCCCGTGTCAGGATGGGCCACCGGCGCGGTGCGCCCTCGCCCGCGCTCCAAGCACCCTCGACTCGTGCCAGGAGGCGCCATGAGCGTGAACCGCAATCTCTCCCCGTACCTCGGCTTCCGCGACACCGCCCGCGCGGCGCTGGACTTCTACGCCGACGTCTTCGGTGGCAAGCTGGAGGTGACGACCTTCGGCGAGTTCGGCATGGGGGAGGACGATGCCGAGCGCGCCCTCATCATGCACGGCCAGCTCACGGTGGACGGCGAGGTGCTGCTCATGGCCTCCGACACCCCGCGGGAGATGGACCTCCCGGCCGCCTCCTCCACGCGCCTGGCTCTCTTCGGCGGCCCGGAGGACGACGCCCGCCTGCGTGGCTACTGGGCCGCCCTCGCCGCGGAAGGCAGCATCGAGATGCCGCTCGAGATCGCGCCGTGGGGCGATGCCTTTGGGCAGCTCACCGACCGCTTCGGCACGCCCTGGTTCGTCAACATCGCCGGGGAGCAGCCGCAGGGCTAGCCCCCTCCACCCCGGAGACAACGCAACGGCGCCGGTGCGGGAGAAACCCGCACCGGCGCCGTCGTGCTCCGAAGCCCCCGCAACGCCGGGGAAGACCTCAGACGGTCAGCGTCTGCTGCCCAAAGCCCAGGCGTGCCTGGCGCTCGCGGTACCCCGCGCCGTCGGCCGCCGGGTAACCCAGGTTCACCACGGCAAAGGACTGCCAGCCGTTTTCGGTGAAGAACGCCTCGTCCATGCCCTTCGCGTCGAAGCCGCCCTGCGGCCCCACGTCCAGGCCCAGCCCGCGCGCCGCCAGCAGGAAGTAGCCCATCTGGATCGCGGCGTTGGTCTTGGCCATGCCCACGCGCATCGGCTCGTTGGCGGCGAAGGTCTCCTTGGCCGCGGCGCGGAAGGGCGCCAGGGTCTCGAGGTGCTCGTGCCAGGAGGCGTCGAAGGCCAGCACCGCAACGAGCGGCGCGGCGAGCGTCTTCTCGCGGTTGCCCTCGCCCATGAGCGCACCAACGGTGGCCTTGGCCTCGGGGCTGCGGACCCACATGATGCGCAGCGGCTGCGTGTTCATGGCCGTGGGCGGCATGACCGTGAGCTCGTGCAGGCGCTCGAGCACCGCATCCGGCACCTCGGTGGGCGCAAACGAGTTCGCGGTGTGGGCGTGCGTGAACAGCAGGCCGAGGGCCTCCTCGTCGAGGACGCGGACGGGCTCGGCGGTGGTGGTGCTCATGAAAGGTCGATCCTTGATCTTCGTTGCTTCGTGGGTGCCTTACGCGGTGTGCGTGGCGTCATCGACCGGGCTCACCGGAACGTTGACGGCCGGCTCGTCGGGCCGGGGGCCGTTGAGCTTGAGCAGCAGCTGCGCGAGCTGCTGCACCTGGTCGGTGTTCCAGGAACGCAGGCGCTCCTGGACCTCCATGCGCTGCTTGTGGCTCGTGGCCGCGTAGCGTTCGGCGGCCTCGGCCGAGAGGCGGATGAGCTGGGCCCTGGCGTCGGCCGGGTCCGGCTCGCGCAGGACAAATCCGATCTCCTCGAGGCGCTTGACGGAGCGCGAGACCATCGACTTGTCCGTCTCCAGCATGTCCGTCAGCTCGCGGGAGGTGACCCCGCGGTGCTCCGGCAGGTGCGCGTCATGGTGCCACAGCGCGCCGACCACCTTGAAGTCGAAGGGGAGCAGGCTCGGGTCCATGGCCACGGCCCGGGCCCGCATGGAGCGTCGCGCGCCGGCCACCATCCTCGCGAACTCCTGCTCCACCGCCAGGATGGAGCGATCGTGCTCGCTGAGTTGCTCGCCCTCGGCCAGCATCCCCCCGTGTGTACGCCCGGAACCGGGCGCACACACGGAGTTCAGCGGGGTGGGTGCGGGATCAGTCGCGCTGACCATGCCGTCCACCCGTAGTGGTCTCGCCGCTGCCCGACGGCGCGGGCTCGGCCTGGGTGCCCTCCAGCACCTGCTGCTCGGCGCCGGCGTCCGCCACCACGGTGGCGGCGGCCAGGGCCGCCTCCTTCTCGGACTCGGCGCGCTCGGTGCGCGTCTGGTTCGAGAGGGGCAGGTTCGGCAGGAAGATGACCGCGATGAGGGTCACGATGGCCAGGGGAGCGGCCAGCAGGAAGACGTGCGCGATGCCGTCGCCGTAGACCCACTCGAAGATGGGGCGGATGATCTCGGGCATCGAGGCCGGGGTCGGCAGCTGGCCGGAGGCGTACTCCTTCATGAAGCCGGCGTATGCCTCGGGGTCGGTCTGCTTGAGTGAGGCGCCCGCGGTGGCGAGCTCGCCCTGCTTCTCGCCGAGCAGGCTCGGGATCTTGTTCGCGAGCATGGCTCCGAGCCAGGAGACGCCGATCGTGCCGCCGAGGGAGCGGAAGAAGGTGACGGCCGAGGAGGCGACGCCCATCTCGCGCGGGTTCACGGCGTTCTGGACCACGAGGACCAGGTTCTGCATGACCATGCCCACGCCGGCACCCATGATGAACATGTAGATGGCCACGAGCCAGTAGTTGGTGTCGTAGTGGATGGTGCCCAGGGCAAAGAGCGAGCCGGCCAGCAGCACCGAGCCGGCGATGACGTAGCCCTTCCACTTGCCGGTGCGGGTGATCAGGCCGCCGACCACGGTGGAGATGACCAGCAGGCCGGCCATCATCGGGATGGTCATGATGCCGGCCATCGTGGCCGTGGCGCCGCGGGCCATGATCATGTACTGCGAGAGGTAGACCGAGGAGCCGAACATGGCCAGGCCAACGGAGATCGAGGCGACAACGGAGAGCGTGAACGTGCGGTTCTGGAAGAGGTGCATGTCGATGAGCGGCTCCTTGACCTTGAGCTCAACGAACACGAACGCGATCAGCAGCACGGCGGCGATCGAGGTCATCCAGGCGGTCTGCGGGGAGGCCCACGCGAAGGAGGCGGTCTTGGAACTGCCGGCCATGGAGACCCAGATCAGCAGCAGCGAGACGCCGGAGCCGAGCAGGACGATGCCGATGTAGTCGATCGAGACCTTGCGCTTCTCCAGCTTGGGCAGGCGCAGGGTCTTCTGCAGCAGGATCAGCGCGGCGATCGCAAACGGCACGGACACGAAGAAGTTCCAGCGCCAGCCCATGCCGTCGGGCGTGAAGCCGCCCATGTGGTCGGCGATGACGCCGCCGAGCAGCGGGCCACCCACGGTGCCGACGGCCATGACGGCGCCGAAAAGGCCCATGTACTTGCCGCGATCACGCGGGGAGATGATGTCGGCCATGATGATCTGGGACAGCGCGGCCATGCCGCCGCCGCCCAGGCCCTGGAAGACGCGCATGGTGATGAGCATCTCGGGGGAGGTGGAGAAGCCGGCGATGGCCGAAGCGGCCACAAAGATCACGAGCGAGAGCTGCATGAGCAGCTTGCGGTTCATGAGGTCGGCGAGCTTGCCCCAGATGGGCGTGGAGACCGTGGTGGCCAGCAGGGCCGCCGTGATCACCCAGGTGTAGTCGCTCTGGGTGCCGTTGATGTCGTGGACGATCGTGGGCATCGAGGTGGAGACCACGGTGTTGGCGATCATCGACACGAACATGCCGAGGAGGAGGCCCGAGAGCGCCTCCAGCACCTGTCGGTGCGTCATAGACGATCCGGGCTTGGAGCCGGTCGCCGTGGGAGCAGACGTCATGAAGTCCTTTCAATACACAAGCGGAAGCCGGGGCTCGTCACCCCGGCGAAAAATGGTTGATTGGGAACAACCATACGCCGATAGTTGACCCGCGACAACCAAGGTGAGCTACGTCGCATGGCTGTGCGTGAGATTCGCCTGGCTTTACGATGGAACGGCGTCGAGATCATTTCGAGACCTTGGCCTTTTTCCCCATGCGCCGCTGTTGCACGCACTGCTGCAGCGGCGCTCGTTGTGCACCAGCACGCTTGCAAGAGAAGCGGAGACCCCCGATGAGCACCACTGCGCCCCGCAATGAGCCAGGCCGTGGCGTCCTCTGGACGGCCGTCGCCGCCACTGTCGTCATCGCGGTCGGCGCGTTCGTGCTGTCCTTCGCCGCTTTGACCGACCTCGCCGAGCGCTCCGGCATCAGCTCGAGCCTCGCCTGGATCTGGCCCATCATCGTCGACGGCATGATCGTGGCCGCCACCGTCGCGATCGTCGCGCTCAATGGTCACGGCCGCCGCGCCATGTGGTACCCGTGGGCCCTGCTCTTCTTCGGCGCGATCGTCTCCACCGCCGCCAACTCGGTGCACGCGATCCTCACGGTCGAGTCCACGAACTCCGGCATCCCCACCATCGTCTCGGCGCTCGTCGCCGCCATGCCGCCGGTCGTCCTCCTGGCCATCACCCACCTGACGGTGCACATGTACCAGAAGCGCGCCGAGGTCATCCTGGCCAAGCGCCTCGAGGCCGAGGCAGTGTGGGCCGAGGACGAGAAGTACCGCCGCGAGCTCGAGCTGCGCCGCGCGAGCGCCGCCGCCGCGATGGCCCAGGCCATCGCCACGGGCGAGGAGGCCGGCGCGCACCAGGCCGAGCTCGCCTCGCTCGACGCCGAGCTCGAGGCCCTCGAGGCCGAGATCATGGGACGCCCCGCGGCCCAGGGCGCCTGAGCCGCCCGGCGCGTGAGCGCCACCCTTTCTCACGCCCGACGTCGCGTGCCCACCTGGGGTGAGCACCCGACGTCGGGCGTTTTGTTGCGTCTCTTCCCGCGCCGACTGGCGTGGTTTGGCCCCCGGGGCGTCCGACGGGCCAAGATGGGGGCATGACCTTCGACGCTGCCCCGGATCCCGAGAGCGAGCTCGCGCCTCCCTCGCGCGCCTACGTGCGCGTCTTGGATTGGGTGGAGGGCGAGCTGCGCGCGGGGCGGCTGCGCATCGGCGACCAGCTCCCGGGCGAGCGGGCGCTCGCCGAGGAGCACGGGATCTCGCGCGCGAGCGTGCGCGACGCCATCCGTACGCTCGAGGTCATGGGCCTCGTGCGCACCGCCACGGGCTCCGGGCCGCGCGCCGGAGCGGTGCTGATCTCGCGGCCTGCCAAGGGCATTTCAAACATGCTGCGCCTGCACGTGGCGAGCTCCGGGCTCCTGGTCGAGGACATCGTCGAGGTGCGCGCGCTCCTGGAGACCTGGGCCGCCACCGTGGTTGACCTCGATCTCTGGGCCGACGGCGGCCAGGAGATTCTCCAGGAGGCCGCCGACCTGCTGGAGACCATGGAGGACGCCTCGCTCTCGCGGGACGAGTTCCAGGCGCTCGATACGCGCTTCCACGTGCTCCTGGCCAAGCTGGCGGGCAACGCGGTGCTCGACGCCGTCATGGCCTCGCTCAAGGATGCCGTGGGCGACGTGGTCTCCGAGGCGGTGCCAACGGAGGAGGAATGGAAGCCTCTCGCGACCGTGCTGCGTCACCAGCACCAGGGCATCTTCGACGCCGTGAGCTCGCGGCAGCACCACACGGCGGCGCACCTGTTGCGCGAGCACATCGAGTGGTTCTACGCGAACACCACGGCCAAGCGCCCCGAGACCCCGGAGCACCCGCCGCGCCTGGGCGGCTGAGCGGCCGGCCCGGCCTCGCAAGCTGGGAGGCGGCGGCTGAAGCGGTCACGATCCGGTGCGTTCCCTTCCCCCGGGGCGGTACCGACGCCTACCGTCGGGGCATGAGAACACGCCCCCTCCTCGGTGTTGCCCTGCTCGGTTCGGCCTTGGCCCTCGCGCTCAGCGCGTGCGGCCCGTCCTCGCCCAGCGGGGTGTCTCCCACGCCCGCCGGTTCCTCCCTTGCGGCGCCCCACTCGGCGGTCCCAGCGACGCCGTCGCCGAGCGGAAGCGTTTCCGACGGCTCCACCGCCGGCCCGGCGACGACGGCCACCGGCTCGGCCGGGCCCTCCGTCGGCACGGGGGAGCCCTCCGTGAGCCTCGGCGAGACGAGCGCCAAGGTCACGCTCTACGGCTCCTCGAGCTGCCCGCCCAAGATCGCGTCCTCGGCCGTGAGCGGCGGCGTCCTGAAGATCACCCTCGAGGAGCAGAAGGGTTCGGGCGCGTGCACCGCCGACCTGGCGCCGCACGAGTTCACTCTGGAGCTGAAGGCCGACGAGATCACGAGCATCACGTCTGCCGTCTACGTTGCGCAGGGCATGGAGCACCCGCTGCAGCTCGCGCGCTGAGCGGGGCGGCGCTCAGGAGTGCTGGGGCCGGCCCGCCTTGCGGTACTCCTCGGAGCCCCAGAAGCGGGCCACCACGGTGCCCTCGGTGTGCTCAAGCACGGGGACGGTCACCTCGGTCTCGGCGGGGGTGAGCGCCTCGGCGAGCGTGCCCGCCCTGGCCAGCCGCTCCAGCTGCGCCCAGGTGGGCGGCATGAGGGCCAGCGTGCCCTCGGCAAACTGCTCAAGCGCCTCGGCGGGGCGCACCCAGAAGGAGCGCGCGCTCTCGGTGGTCGCGTCGTCGGCCTCCTGGCCCTCCGGGAGGATGGCGGCAAAGAAGCGGGTGTCGTAGCGGCGCGGCTCGCCCTCCGGCGTGATCCAGCGGTCAACACACGCGACGGCGGCGAGGGAGGGGGAGAGGTTGCGCTCGCGCAACAGGGCGGAGAGACCAATGCGGTGAGCGGCGAGGTCGTCGCGATCGCCCTGCGTGACCGTGCCGCCGCCCTCGGCTAGGAGCACGCCGCACTCCTCGAAGGTCTCGCGGAGGGCGGCGCTCACCACGGCCCCGGACAGCGCGCGCTGGGCGGCGTCCGAGGGATCCAGGCCTAGGCGATCGGCGCCCGCGATGTCGCCCCAGGCCTCGGTCCCCTCGCGGTCGCTCGTGTCCACCGAGCCGCCCGGGAAGACGGCCGCGCCGGCGGCAAACGCCATGCTGCTGGCGCGCACCTGCATGAAGACCTCCACGCCCTGGCCGGTCGGGGCGGGGCGCAGCAGCAGGACGGTCGCGGCGTCTTTGACGACGACGGGTGGGGTGCTCATGCGCTTCGCTCCTGAACGATCGGTCGGTTTTGCCCGATTCTAGGCAGTCGGCGGACCGTGTGGGGAAGCTCCCACGCCCGAATCGAGTTGAACTTCGGTAGCGTTGAACGCTGAAGGCCGCCGCCGCCCGGGTATCGGGCGCGGCGCCGCACGCAGCAGGGACAAGGGCAGGAGTGACATGGCGCAGATCGTGGACGTGGCGGGTGTGGGGGAGATCCCCGAGGGCGAGGCCGTTGTGGTGGACGGGGACGCCAACGAGACCGGCCGTGACATCGCCGTCTTCCATGCCGAGACAGGTGAGTTCTTCGCCTTGGATGACGAGTGCACCCATGAGACGGCCTCGCTCGCAGACGGCTGGATCGAGGGCGACCGCGTCGAGTGCCCGCTGCACGCCACCGAGTTCTGCCTGCGCACGGGCAAGGTCCTGTGCCTGCCGGCCACCGAGTCGGCGCGCACCCACAAGGTCGAGGTCGTGGACGGCCGCGTGCTGCTGCACCCCGGCGAGTCCGTCGAGGGCGCTGACCGTCCGTGAGTGAGCCCCAGCCAGCCTCCGTCCTGGTGATCGGCGGCGGCCCCGCCGGCTACACCTTCGTGGATCAGCTGCGCCTGCGCGGCTTCCGTGGCGAGCTCACGCTCGTTGACCCGCTGGGCCTGCCCATGGACCGCCCGCCTCTCTCCAAGGAGTTCCTACGCGGGGCCATGTCACAGGAGGAGCTGCGTTTCCGCGAGGCCGAGTGGTTCGAGGAGCGCTCCATCACGGTCATCGCGAGCGGTGTCGAGGAGATCGCCGGCGTGCGCCTCGCCGAGGACGCGGCCGGCTGGGAGGCCTTCCTTCTGAACGGCCAGCGCCTCGTCGCCGAGGTCGTGGTGCTCGCGACGGGCGCGGGGCCGATCGCCGCCGTCGCCGAGGGCGCGCTCCTTGAGCGCGTCATGACCCAGCTCTACACGGTGCACGACGCCGCCCGCTTGCGCCGGGCGCTCGCGCCGGGGACACGCTTGAGCGTCATCGGCGGCGGCTTGGTCGGGGCGGAGGCCGCCTCCGTGGCGCTCGCCCACGGTGCCGAGGTGACGCTCGTGAACCCGAGCGATCCGGCCGCCGTCCGCTCCTTCGGCGCCGAGGCTGCCGCCCGGCTGCAGGCCGTTCATGCCGAGCGCGGCGTGCGGGTGGAGACGGGGCGCGTGGCGCGGATCGAGGAGATCGCGTCGGTCGAGGGCTCGGATGCCCCGGACGCCCCGTTGCTCGTGACGCTGGAGGAGGGGCGCTCGTGGGGCGCCGACTACGTCTTGCAGGCCACGGGCGCCGCTCCGCAGGACCACTTGGCCCGCGACGCAGGGGCCGCCGTGGCGCCGCTCGAGGACGGCGGCGGCGTGCTCGTCGACGCCGTGGGGCGGGCCTCGCTTCCCAATCTCTGGGCCGTGGGCGATGTGGCGCGCGGTGTGGACGCGGCCGGCGCGCCGCTGCCCGTGCACGCGCACTGGGAGGCCGCGATGCACTCGGCCGAGGACGCGGCCGCCGCACTGCTCGGGCAGTTCCCCGAGGAGCGCGGGGTCCGCTGGTTCTGGTCCGATCGCCACGGCGAGCACGTGGAGGTCGTCGGCTCGCAGGCCGAGGTCGAGGGCGGTTCCGTGGTGCGCCGCGAGGACGGGCGCGGCCTGCGCGGCCTGTTCACGCTGGGTGCCGGCGGCGAGCTGCTGGGCGCCGTGACGTTCGACGACGCCCGCCTCGCCCGCGCCGCGCGCCGGCTCATCGACCGCGCCAAGCCGGTCGACGCAGCCGCGCTCGCCGACCCCGAGGTCTCCGCCAAGGACCTCGTGAGGCCGCCGCACCGCGACTGATGCCGTGCCGCCTCGGCGGCCGCCCGCCGTCGTGCACTGAACGCAAGAAGGCCCGGATGCTCCGCCAGGAGCGTCCGGGCCTTCCGTGCGCCCGCCCGCTCCCTCCGTCACATTGTTTACCAAGTTATATAACTTGGTGATACGTTCTAGGGGTGAACCAGAACGATCAGGTGCCCTCCAGCGGCGACGTCATTGGAGCCCTGCTCGGCCGGATGTGGGTGCTCAACCGCATCGCCTCCAGCCGCGCGCAGGGCGGCCACTCGCCGTCGTACTACCGGGTGCTCGGCCTGCTGACCGACTCCAACGCCCGTCGGATCGGCGATCTCGCCGCCGCGGTGCACGTGAGCCAGCCGGGCATGACCAAGATCGTGAAGGCGCTCGAGGAGGCAGGTGCCGTGCAGCGCAGCTCCGACCCCACCGACTCCCGCGCCACCCTGGTCTCCATCACCGAGGAAGGCCGCGCCCTGCTCAGCAGCCGCGCCACCCAGATCGTTGATCTTTTGCTGCCCCACTTCGCCCCGTTGGGCGAGGCCGAGCGGCGCACCCTTCAGGATGCCGTCGACATCCTTGCGAAGCACATGCCGGGGGAGTCGACGCACCCCGAGGAGGAGGCGCGATGAGCGTCGAAACGAGCGAGGAGCTCGCAGCGATCAAGGCAACCGGGGGCCACGGCGCCGCCGGTTGGTGGAAGCAGCCCAAGGCGGTGTGGGCCGTGGCGCTGGCCGCGATGGTGTCCTTCATGGGCATCGGCCTCGTGGACCCGATCCTGCCGGCCATCACCGAGGAGCTGCACGCCACGCCCACCGAGGCCTCGTTGCTCTTCACCTCCTACCTCTTCGTGACGGCCATCGCGATGTTCTTCACCTCGTGGGTCTCCGGCCGCCTCGGCGCGCGCAACACGCTGCTGCTTGGTCTCGCGCTCGTCGTGGTCTTTGCCCTGGCCTCCGGCCTGGCGCCGTCCGTGCCGTGGATCATCGGCTTCCGCGCCGTGTGGGGCCTCGGCAACGCCCTCTTCCTCTCCACCGCGCTCGCCACGATCATCGGCGAGGCCCGCAGCGCAGACGGCGCGATCATCCTCTACGAGGCCGCGCTCGGCGTTGGCATGGCCGTGGGCCCGCTCGTCGGCGGCGTCCTCGGCTCCATCTCGTGGCGCGCGCCGTTCATCGGCACGGCCGTGCTCATGGCCATCGCGTTCATCGCCATCGTGTCCATGCTGAAGTCCGGCGCCGTCCAGAAGCGTCACGTCTCCCCGCTCGCCGCGTTCCGCGCGCTCAAGAAGCCGGCGCTGCTCTCCTTCGGCATCATCGCGTTCTTCTACAACATGGGCTTCTTCGTAATCCTCGCGTGGACGCCGTTCCCGCTGGGCTTCGGCGCTATGGGCATCGGCCTCACGTTCTTCGGCTGGGGCCTGGCCCTCGCGATCACCTCCGTGTTCGGTGCACCGGCCCTGACCAAGCGCTTCAAGCGCACCTCGGTCCTGGCGGCCGGCCTCATCGCTCTGCTGGTGCTGCTGGTGCTGTGCGCGGTGTTTGTCGCGAACATCCCGGCGCTGATTGTGCTCATGGTGCTCTCCGGCCTGGTGCTGGGCATCATGAACACGGTCCTGACCGAGTCCTCCATGGAGTCGACCGATCTGCCGCGCCCCGTCGCCTCCTCGGCCTACTCCGGCATCCGTTTCTTGGGCGGCGCCATCGCCCCGCCGCTCGCGTCCTCGCTCGCCAAGAGCTTCGGCTTCGAGGGCGCCCCGTACCTGTACGGCGCGGCCGGCGTGCTCGTGGCCGTGGTGCTGATCTTCGTGCTG
>JALAHE010000387.1 GCA_022712075.1 Galactobacter sp. | reverse complement strand
GGGTTGCCATGATGCTTTCCTTGGCTTGTCTCGCGGGCTCAGCGGCCCAGCTGGGCGGCCAGGCGGGCGAAGCCGGACTCGACGTCGTGCTGATGGGCGAAGGCGGCGGACTCGAGGACCTGCGAGATGCTGGGGCTGGCCTCGGCACCCGTGACGCGCTCGATCGGTGCGTCAAGGTGGTCGAAGAAGCGGCGCTGCAGCTCGTCGGCGAGCCACGCGCCGTATCCGGCGTTGCGGGCTCCCTGTTCCACGATCATGACCGCGTTGGTCTTCTCGATGGAGGCGCCGATGGTGTCCCAGTCGATGGACGCGCGATCCAGCCAGCGCAGGTCGATGACCTCGGCGTCCAGCGCCGCGGTCTCCGCCGCGGCGAGGCTCGGGGCCACCATGTCCAGGTACGTCAGGACCGTGACGTCCTGGCCCTCGCGGCGCACGGCGGCCTTGCCCGGCTCAATGACGTAGTCGAGGTCGGCGACCGCCGGGCCCTGCTGGCCGTAGAGGTTCACGTGCTCCAGGACCACCACCGGATCCTCGAGGGTGAGGGCGGCGTTCATGAGGCCCACGTAGTCAAAGGGCGTGGACGGCGCGGCGATGCGCCAGCCCGGCTGGGTCGCGAAGACGCCGGCGGGGTCCATGGAGTGCTGCGAGCCGTAGCCAGTTCCCATGGCCACCTTGGAGCGCAGCACGAAGGGCATGTCGACGTCGCCGCCGAACATGTGGCGCGCCTTGCCGACCTGGTTGAAGAGCTGATCGGCGGCGACCCACATGAAGTCGGCGTACATGAACTCCACGACGGGGCGGAACCGCCCGTCCATGGCCATGCCTCCGGCCAGGCCCGTGAAGGCGTTCTCCGCGATGGGGGTGCCGAGCACGCGGTCGCCGAAGTCCTCGACCAGGCCGCGGGTGGCGCCGTTGGTGCCGCCCTTGAGGCGGTGCACGTCCTCGCCCATGACGACGATCCGCTGATCCTGCTCCATGCGGCGGTGCATGACCTCTGCGACGACGTCCACGAGACGGCGCTGGGAGACCTCGGCCTCCGGAACGTCGGCGAGCTCGAGCGAGCGGGCGCCGGCGAGGGCCGAGGCGTCGGAGCGGATGCCCACGTCCACGAAGTCGGTGGAGGGCCACAGCGCCGGCTTGATGCGGCGCTTGCCGTTCTCCCCCTCGGGGTCCAGCTCGGTCAGCGCGTCCACGGCGGCGGCGCACGCCGCGGTGACCTCGGCGACCATGGCGTCGATCTGCTCCTGGCTGAGCAGCCCGCGGCGCTGGACGTGGGAGTCGGTGAGCGCGATGGGGTCGCGGCCCTTCCACTCCTTCTCCTCCGCCTTGGAACGGTAGCCGAACGCCGAACCAGGGAAGGGGCCGTTCTGGTGGAAGAAGCGGTAGACCTCGGCCTCGATAAGCGTGGGGCCCTCGCCTGCACGCATGCGCTCCGTGGCCTCCTGGGTGGCGAGGTGCACGGCGAGCGGGTCCATGCCGTCCACGCGCCAGGCGGGGATGCCGAAGCCGGGGCCGCGGCCCGAGAGGCGCGGATCGCCCGTGACGTCCTCCACGAAGGTGGAGACGGCGTAGAGGTTGTTCTCCACGAAGAAGCACAGCGGCAGCTTCCACGCGGCGGCGAGGTTCAGGGTCTCCAGCGTGGAACCGATGTTGGAGGCACCGTCGCCGAAGTACGTGAAGCTCACGTCGGTGCCGGAGCGCTTCTGGTTGAAGGCGTGGCCCGCCGCGAGGGGCACGCCGCCGCCAACGATCGCGTTGGTGCCGAGGCAGCCTGCCTCGGCCCAGCGCAGGTGCATGGAGCCACCGCGGCCGTGGGAGAAGCCGGACTCGAGGCCGAGGATCTCGGCGAGTGTGCGCTGCAGGAGCTCGCGGACGTCGGCGCCCAGCGGGGCGGTGGGGTCCATGGTGCCGTCGGGGCCGGCCAGGTGGGCCAGGGCCTTGGCGAGGAACTGGTGGTGTCCGCGGTGCGTGCCGTTGACGGCGTCGCCCGTGCGCAGGGCCACGGCGGAACCGACGGCGCCGCCCTCCTGGCCGATCGAGGAGTGGGCCGGGCCGTGCACGAGGCCCTCGCCGGCGAGACCGAGGACGGCCTCCTCGAAGGAGCGGATCACCTGCATCTGCACGAGCATCGTGGTCAGCAGGCCGGGGTCGGCCGCGTCCCAATCCTGCTGGGTGGTGGTGAGCCGAATCCAGGGGGCGCTGGGTTCGAGTCGCTCGTGCGAGGGCATGCGGGTGCCTTCCTCGTTGAAGGGGGTAAGACGGCGCGGCTGAACGTGACGCGGGTCTCGGATCGTGAACCACCGTAAGGGGTGATTGGATCCAATGTAAAGCCGTGATGGGATTCACGGCGGGAATATCTCCGAATTTGGTGGTGAATGGATCCAAGTCCTAGGGTGTGGCCGTTCGCATCCCCACCCTTGGAAGGCGCGCTATGACGCTCGCACCCACCCCCTCCTCCCCCGTCATGGTGGTCAGCGGAGGCGCAGCAGGCATCGGCCTGGCCAGCGCCTCGCGTTGGATCCAGTCGGGCGGCCGCGCCGTCCTCGTGGACCGCGATGCCGGCGCGGCGGAGCGCGCCGCAACCACCCTGGGCGACGCCGCCCGCGGCGTGGGCGCCGACGTCACCTCCCGCACAGCGGTGGACACCGCGCTCGCCTCGGTCGCCGCCGTCGAGGGGCGCGTCGACGCCCTCGTGAACTGCGCGGGCATCGCCCGCCCGGCCCCGGCCGCCACGATGAGCGACGACGACCTTTCGGTCCTGCTCGACATCCACGTCACGGGCACCCTGCGCATGTGCCGCGCCGCCTTCCCGCTGCTGAAGGCGAGCCGCGGGCGCATCGTCAACATCGCCTCGGTGGCGGCCCTCGCCGGCATGCCCCAGCGCCTGAACTACACGGCGGCGAAGTCCGCGATCGGCGGACTGACCCGGACCCTCGCCGTCGAGTGGGCGCCCGAGGGCATCCGCACCAACGCCGTGGGCCCCGGCTACGTGCGCTCCGCCCTGACCGAGACGCTCAAGGAGCGCGGCGAGCTGCGCACCGAGGGCATCGAGGCCCGCACCGCGCTCGGCCGCTTCGGCGAGCCGGAGGAGATCGCCGAGTGCGTCCAGTTCCTGGCCTCCGAGGCCTCCTCCTTTGTCAACGGACACCTACTCATGGCCGACGGCGGCCTGACCATCGACGGAAATTGGTACTGATCGTGACCCCCTCCACCAGCGTGCGCTTCGACTTCACCGGCAAGTCCGCCATCGTCACCGGCGCCTCGGGCGGCATCGGCGCCGAGGTGGTGCGCCTGCTGCACGCCGCGGGCGCCCACCTCGTCCTGATCGACCTCAACCCCGAGGCCCTTGACTCCCTCGCCGCCGAGCTAGGCGGCGAGCGCGTGAGCCTCGTCCCGGGCGACGCCTCGGCCCAGGGGACTATCGACGCCGCCGTCGCGGCGGCGGTCGCGGCCAGCGGCGCCGTGGACCTGCTCCTGCCCGTGGCCGGCATCTACCCGCGCAGTACGGTGGAGGAGACGAGCGATGAACTCTGGGACCGTGTGCAGCGCATCAACCTGGCCGGCGTCTTCAAGCTGATCCGCGCGAGCATTCCGCACTTCGCTGCGGGTTCGGCCGTGGTGAACTTCGCCTCCGTGGCGGGGCACCGCGGCTCGCAGCTGCACGCCCACTACGCCGCCTCCAAGGCCGGCGTCATCGCCCTGACCCGTTCCCTGGCCCACGAGCTGGGCCCCGCCGGCGTGCGCGTCAACGCCGTCTCCCCCGGCACCATCAACACGGGCATGGTCAAGGACCTGGTCAGCGATCGCGGCGACCTCATGATGGCGCAGACGCCGCTGCAGCGCTTCGGAGAGCCGGGCGAGGTGGCCAGCGCCGCCGTGTTCCTTGCCTCCGACGCCGCGAGCTTCATCACGGGAGAGACGCTGCACGTCAACGGCGGGCTCTTCATGGCCGGCTGATCCCCACGCCTCCCGGCGCCGGCGTTGCGATGCCCCGGCACCGGGTCACCGATGCCCCCTCCCCCTAGGGTCATCGGATCCACAGCCGGTGCGATTCCCCCTCGCGCCGGCCGGCGCCCCGGTCGCGCCACCCCGTGCAGGGTGGCG
>JALAHE010000386.1 GCA_022712075.1 Galactobacter sp. | reverse complement strand
GGGGAGCTCCACCGGGTCGGCCATGCCCGCCCCGAGCGGAGCGCCCCATGGATGCGAGGCCGCCGTGTGCGCCGCTACGGCGCACGCGCGCCTCAAGACTGACGTCATTCCGCTAAAGCATCGACATGGAATGATTCTCTCATTCCATGCATGAAAGACGCGGGCGGAGTCCTACTCAAGCACCCGGGGTGGCGCGCGAGACCCGAGCTGGGGTCGGGGCAATCGCACCGTTGAAGCGAGAAGCCGTTTCCCTCAACCCATGACGAATAATCAAGTTGAAACACTTGAATAGAGGTGAAGAATGGCCGGAGGGACAGCAAAGACCCCGCCGGAAGCATTCCGGCGGGGCCTAGCGAAGGAAAAATCAGCGTCCGGGACGGGAGGCAAGCTCCGCGGCCGCCTCGAGGTACGCCAGGGCTCCGGTCGAGGACGGGTCGTACGTGATGACCGACTGCTGGTAGCTCGGGGCCTCGGAGATGCGCACCGAACGCGGAATCACCGAGTTGAGCACCTCCTCCGGGAAGTGCTGGCGCACCTCGTCGGCGACCTGGGCAGCGAGGTTGGTGCGGCCGTCGTACATGGTCAGGAGGATGGTGGACACCACCAGCGCGGAGTTCAGGTGCTTCTGAATCATCTGGATGTTCTTGAGCAGCTGGCTCAGGCCCTCGAGCGCGTAGTACTCGCACTGGATGGGGATGAGCACCTCGCGCGAGGCGACGAAGGCGTTGACGGTCAGCAGGCCGAGCGACGGGGGGCAGTCGACCAGCACAAAGTCCAGTCGCGGCTGCCCGTTCTCGGCACGGTACGTCTCGTACTCCTCGAGGGCGCGGCGAAGTCGCTGCTCGCGCGCAACAAGCGAGACAAGCTCGATCTCCGCGCCGGCCAGATCGATGGTCGCCGGGGCCACCGTGAGGCGCTCCAGGTCCGGGCACGGGGCCACGATCTCAGCCATCGGCTTGTCATTGATCAGCACGTCGTAGACAGAGGGAACCTCAGAGCGGTGATCCACACCCAGCGCGGTCGAGGCGTTCCCCTGCGGGTCGATGTCAACGACCAGCACCTCGAAGCCGGACTTGGCCAGAGCGGCCGCAAAGTTCACCGTGGTGGTGGTCTTGCCGACTCCACCCTTCTGGTTGCTGACCGTGATGTACCGAGTGTTCTCGGGGCGGCTCAGCGGGCGCTGACGACCGCGCCGGCGTCCATGCGCCAGCTGCTGAAAGTCCATCGCCGAGTGCTGCTCCATGCTGTCCTTCGTTTCAAGGGTGCGGGTCTGCACGAGGGGGGACGTGCAAACGCGGTCCCGTCGAGTCTATCGCCCAGGACCGTCACCGTCCGGGGCCTGCCCGGACAGCGAAAGGGGACCCGCGCGCCGTCGTTCTCCGACGCGCCGAGCCCCCCTTCAGATGTTCTTGCCCCTCCCCCGCGCAGCGGGGAAACGGGCGGTGTTTCGCTAGCCGATCGGCACGCGAACCACCGTGGTTGGCTCCTCGAGGAAGCCCTCGCCAAAGGTCTCGACGCTCACGTCGTGGCCCTTGAACTTGCGGATGATCTTCTGCGCCTTCTCGATCTCCTCGGCCGCGCTGCGGCCCTTGAGGGCCACGAGCTGACCCCTGCCGTGCAGCAGCGGGACGGTGAGGGGGATGAGGTTGCGCAGGGCCGTCACGGCGCGGGCCGTGACCACATCGGCGTCGATCTCGTCGGCGACCTGCTCGGCACGAGCCCGAACCACGTCCACGCGCCGCTCGAGGCCCAGGTCCTCCACGACCTCGTCCAGCCACTGCACGCGGCGGTCGAGGGGCTCGATGAGCACCATCATGAGGTCGGGCCGGGCCAGCGCCAGCGCGATGCCGGGCAAGCCGGCGCCGGAGCCGACGTCGGCGACGAGGGCGCCCTCGGGAATCGCGTCGCCGGCGGCGGCGCAGTTGAGGACGTGACGACCCCACAGGCGCGGGATCTCGCGCGGGCCAAGGAGGCCTCGCTCGATGCCGCTGGAAGCCAGGTGTCCCACGTAGCGCTGGGCCAGCTCGGCGTTCTCACCGAAGTAGTGCTCGACGGCGGGCAGTTCCTCCGCGGTCGGGCGGGGGGCATCCTCGGGGGCCACCGCGATGGCGGCCGCGTCGACGCGCTCGCCCTCGGGGCCCGTGCCCGGACGGAAGGCTTGCTCTTCCTTGGACACGCTCAGCCCTCCGCGGGGTGAACGACGACGTGGCGGCGCGGCCCCTCGCCCTCGGAATCCGACACGAGGCCGGCCTCCGCCACCAGATCGTGGACGAGCTTGCGCTCGTAGGCGCTCATGGGGCGCAGGTGCTCCGGCTCGCCCGAGGCGCGCACGGACTCGATGGCGGTTGCGGCGAGATCGCCGAGCTCCTCGCCGCGACGGGCGCGGTAGCCATCCACGTCAAGGATGAAGCGCGAGCGCTGCCCCGTGCTGGCCAGAACGGCCAGGCGGGCCAGCTCCTGCAGGGCCTCCAGCGTGGAGCCGTCGTCGCCAACGAGCTGCTGGAGGGAGCCGGGCTCGTCCTCGGACTGGAGCGACACGTAAACGCGGCCGGCCTTGACCTCGATGTCGATGTCGCCATCGAGGTCGGCGATGTCGAGGAGCTCCTCGAGGTAGTCGGCGGCGGCGTCGCCCTCCTCGTCCAGGCGAGAGGCGGGTGCTGCGGCCTGCTCGTCCGATTCAGCGGGCTGCTGCTCGGGCTCGATGATGTTCTCGGCCGGATCGGCGTCGACGGCGTGGTCCTGCTCGGGGCTCTGCGTCACTTCTTCCTCCGGTTCTTGCGCTGCGGCTGCTGGCGCTGCTGCTGCTGGGCCTGGGCCTTCTCCTCGGCCTCGGCGGCCTCGGCTTCGGCCTGCGCCTTGGTCTTGCCCACGGGGGGCAGGCCCTTGGCGGCGCGGCGGATGTTCAGTTCCTTCTCCGCGAGGGAGCCCGGGGTCGGGTTGTACTTGATGACCCACATCTGCTGGCCGAGCGTCCACAGGTTGGAGGCGGTCCAGTAGATCAGCAGGCCGATCGGGAAGTTGATGCCACCGATGCCGAAGACCAGCGGAAGGACGTACATCATCATCTTCTGCTGACGCATGAAGGGACCCTCGAGGGCCTCCTTGGTCATGTTCTTGGTCATCAGCTGGCGCTGCGTGAAGAACTGCGAGGCCACCATGGCGACGATCATGACGATCGCGACCACGAGCACGGCCATGTTCGGGTTGCCGCTGCCCAGGGTGCCGACGAAGGTGTCGGAGAGCTTGGCGCCGAAGATCTTGGACTCATCGAAGCTGCGCACGTGCGAGGCGGAGAGGGCGGCGATGCCCTCGTTGCTTCCGCTGGCCTTGGAGGTCGTGGAGAGCACCGTGTAGAGCGAGAAGAAGAACGGCATCTGCACGAGCAGGGGCAGGCACGAGGAGAACATGCCGGTGTTGTGGCTCTTGAACAGCGCGCGCTGCTCGGCCAGCATGGCCTGCTGCGAGACCTGATCCTTCTTGCCCTTGTACTTGGCCTGGAGCTTGCGCAGCTCCGGCTGCAGGGCCTGCATGGCGCGCTGGGCGCGGATCTGGCGCGCAAAGAGCGGGATGAGGGCGGCGCGCACGCCGATCGTCACGAAGATGATCGACAGCGTCCAGGTCCAACCGGAGTTGGGGTCGAGGCCGATGAGGCTGAAGCCCTCGTGGAAGAGCCACAGCAGCCACGACATGAGGTACCTGAACGGGGTCAGGATCAGATTGATGAAGTCCATGATGCGGTACTACGCTCCTCGGGCCGCGGCTGCGGCAGGGTGAGCCTCGTCAAGAGGGGGATGGTTGAGAACAATGATCTTGGGCGGGGCATCCTGCGACCAAATCCTGCGGCCGGGTGGCACCGGATCGATGCCTCCCTTGGCCCAGGGGTTGCAGCGGAGGATGCGCCTCGCGGTCAGCCATGAGCCCTTGAGGGCCCCATGCACGGTGACCGCCTCCAGCCCGTAG
>JALAHE010000385.1 GCA_022712075.1 Galactobacter sp. | reverse complement strand
GCGTGGGGGCAAGCATCGGCCCGCGATGGGCCGCCCAGCCAAGTCAGAAGGACAGCATGAGCGAGAACCCGAACGCCCAGCCCGAGGACGACGCCACCACCCCGTTCAACGACGTCGAGCGCGCCATCGTCGACGGCTCGGAGGGGCGTCTGGAGAACCGCGACGTCCTGTCCAAGATCGTCACGTCCTCGCTCTTCTTCCTGACGACGCAGGAGCCCACGGAGACCTCCACGAACGTGGAACCGCTGATCCTGCAGGGCCCCGACGAGAAGCCAGTGCTCGCGATCTTCACGCACCCGGCGCGCGTGGCGCAGCAGTTCATCGACTCGGCGCCGTTTGCCGTGTCCATCACGGGCGGCGAGGCCTTCAAGCAGGCCACCGACGTGGGCGTGGCGATCAACCCGGGCCACCCGATCGGCCTGGTCCTCGACGCCGAAAACGTGGCGACGATCCGCGGCCTGCTCGCGGAGTAGTCCGGCCGGCCCGCGTCACGTGCGTGGCGTAGAACGGGTCGATTGGACGGGGCACCCCCCGCGCGGGGTAAGGTGTTCAACGTCGGAGCGGTGTGAACCGGGCCGGCATCCTGGGGCCGTAGCTCAATGGTAGAGCGCCTGCTTCCCAAGCAGGACACGCGGGTTCGATTCCCGTCGGCCCCTCCAGCTTCAAGCCCTCTCCGGGTTTCTCCGGAGGGGGCTTTGCTTTGCCCTTCCGACCCGCGCCACGCTCCCGGCGCCGCGCCGACAAGGGGGCAGCCAGGGCCGTTTGCAAGGAGGCGCACATGTTCGGCGTGATCGAGGGCTTTGCCGCGATCTGGGTGGTCATCGGCGTTGGCTACCTCGTGGGGCGCCGCGGCGTCCTGGGCCCCAACGCCCGCCCGGTCCTGAACAAGCTCACGTTCAACGTGGCCTCCCCCGCCCTGCTGTTCGTGACGCTCGCGGGCTCCGATCCCTACGCCGTCCTGGGACCGCAACTGTGGGTCGCCGGTATCTCCGCCTTCATCGTGCTTGCCCTGTATTGGCTGGCGACCCGCTGGTGGCTGCGCCGCTCCCCCGCCGAGCGCACCATCGGCGCCATGGCCGCCTCCACCGTGAACTCGGCCAACCTTGGCCTGCCGATCGCCACGTACGTGCTGGGCGACCCCGCCCTCGCCGCGCCCGTCATCCTCTTCCAGCTCGCCGTCTTCACGCCGCTGAACCTCTCGATGATGGACGCCGCCACGGCGCGCACGGGCGGCGGCTTCGTGGGCGTGCTCAAGGGCATCGTCACGAACCCCATGATCATCGGCTCGCTGCTCGGCCTGGCGGTGTCCCTGGCCCGCTGGGACGTGCCGGAGATCGTCATGACCCCGCTGCACCTGCTCGCCGGCGCCTCGGTGCCCGCCATGCTGCTGGCCTTCGGCATCTCGCTCGTGGGGTCCAAGCCGCTGCGCAAGGCGTCCGGGCGCCGTGCCGACGTCTGGGCTGCCGCGGCGCTCAAGCTCGTGATCCACCCGCTCATCGCTCTGGCCCTGGCCGTGTGGGTGTTTGGCCTCAGCGGTGAGCACCTCTTCGCCGCCGTGGTCCTCGCCGCGCTGCCCACGGCGCAGAACATCTTCGTGAACGCCTCGCGCTACGACGCCGGCGTCACGGTCGCGAAGGACACCGTGCTGGTCACCACGGTGCTGGGCATCCCACTCATGTTCCTCGTGGCGGCGCTGCTGGGCTGAGCCCCGCGGGGAGGCGCCGGGTGCTGGAAGGCGCCCATCCGCCGTCGGGCCTTGTCTCAATGCACTTGCGGCGCGTGGCCGCGTCGCGTGGGCCGCGTCACCTTCTATCCCTAGACTGTGGCGCATGAGTGCCACCAAGAGCGCCGAGGAACGGGTCGCCACGATCCGCGACGGCTACGCCATCGATGCCCCCGCCCTGACCATCGGCGCCGCCGTGGTGGACGGGACCACGTACGCCGACGCGCAGGTCAAGCTGCCGCTCGGCATGATGAACCGCCACGGACTCGTCGCCGGCGCGACCGGCACGGGCAAGACCATCACCCTCCAGCTCATGGCCGAGCAGCTCTGCGCGGCCGGCGTCCCGGTGTTCCTCGCCGACATCAAGGGCGACCTCACGGGTCTCATCACGCCGGGCGAGGGCAGCGAGAAGCTGCTCGCGCGCACCAAGAGCGTGGGCATGGACTGGGCCGCCGCGAACTACCCGGTGGAGTTCCTGGCCCTGGGCGGCGACGGCAAGGGCGCGCCGGTGCGCGCCACGGTGACCTCGTTCGGGCCGCTGCTGCTCTCGCGCGTCATGGACCTCAACGAGACGCAGGAGTCAAGCCTCCAGCTGATCTTCCACTACGCCGATCAGCGCGGCCTGCTGCTGGATGACCTGAAGGACCTGCGCGCCGTCATCTCCCACCTGACCTCGGACGAGGGCAAGCCGGAGCTCAAGGAGCTCGGCGGCCTCTCCTCCGCCACGGCCGGCGTGATCCTGCGCGGGCTCGTGAACCTCGAGGCGCAGGGCCTCGATCAGTTCTTCGGGCTGCCCGAGTTCGATTCCTCCGAGCTGCTGCGCCAGGCGCCGGACGGCCGCGGCGTCATCACGTGCCTCGAGCTGCCCACGCTCATGCAGAAGCCGCTGTTGACCTCCACGTTCATGATGTGGCTGCTCGCCGACCTCTTCGCCGAGCTGCCCGAGGTGGGCGACGCCGACAAGCCCAAGCTCGTGTTCTTCCTTGACGAGGCGCACCTGCTCTTCAACGGCGCCTCCAAGGCCTTCCTGCAGCAGATCGCCACGACGGTGCGCCTCATCCGTTCCAAGGGCATCGGCCTGTTCTTCGTGACGCAGAACCCCACCGACGTCCCTGGCGAGGTCCTGGGCCAGCTCGCGAACCGCGTGCAGCACGCCCTGCGCGCGTTCACCCCGGAGGACGCCAAGGCCCTCAAGGCCACGGTCTCCACCTACCCGATCTCCGACTACGACCTCGACGAGGTGCTGACGACCCTGGGCACGGGCGAGGCCGTCGTGACCGTCATGAACGAGAAGGGCGCCCCGAGCCCCGTCGCGTGGACCAAGCTCTGGAGCCCGCGCTCGCGCATGGGCGCGTCGGATGCGGCGGCGGTCGACGCCGCCGTGGCCGCCTCCGCGCTCCTGCAGCAGTACGGCACGGCGACGGACCGCGAGTCCGCCTTTGAGCGGCTCAACGCCGCTACCCCGGCTTCAACGCCCGACGCCGCGGCGCCGGGTGACGTGGTCAGCTCGGCTCCCAGCACGGGCGGTTCCGTGGGCGGCGCGCTGCCGGCGCCGGGCCAGAGCCAGGCCGACATCGACGCGGAGGCCCGCCGGATCGAGGCCGAGATCCTCGGGTTGCCGGTGCCCGCGGCCCCGGCGCCGTCCGCGCCGTCGGCCCCCGCGCCGAAGTCCTCGTCCTCGCGTTCGCGGAAGAAGGCCGATGACTCGCTGAGCCTGCCGCCCACCAAGGCTCCCGCCCCGCGCGGCGGCGGCCTGGGCGAGCAGCTCGGCAAGGCGGCGGTCAACGTGCTGCAGACGCTCGGCAACGAGATCGTGCGCGGCATGTTCGGCACGTCCCGCCGCAAGCGCCGCTGAGGGCCGCCGCGTGGGTGATGTTGGGCTGCTGCTGATCGGCGCCGTCCTGCTCGTCAACGGGCTGGGGCTGCTTGGTCACGGTTCCGGGCGTTCGGGTGCGCCGC
The DNA here is from genome assembly GCA_022712075.1 of Galactobacter sp. Classification (GTDB taxonomy): domain Bacteria; phylum Actinomycetota; class Actinomycetes; order Actinomycetales; family Micrococcaceae; genus Galactobacter. Next base: position 1,387 of record JALAHE010000385.1, on the reverse strand, counting down.
TGAACCTTTTGGTGGGCGGGGCGCAGCTCGTGCTGCCCACACTGGGGCTGGTGCTCGAGCACGGGGACCCGACGGCGCCCGCGCGGTACGCACCCGTGTACCTCTTCGGCTTCACCTACGTGTGGGTGGGCGTCGACGCGCTGCGCGGCGACTCCGGGAAAGCCTTCGGGCTCTTCAGCGGCTTCGTCGCCGTGGTGGCCGTTGTGGAGGGTCTGCTCTCGCTGCGCACCGATCCGGCGTTTGCAGCGTCCTGGTGGCTGTGGGCGCTCATGTGGGGCGGCTTCTTTGCCCTGCAGGGGCTCGGGGCGACCCGCCTGGGCGGCGCCTCGCTTCCCGCGGTGCTGGGCTGGCTCCTGATCATCGGCGGGCAGCTCTCCGCGACGCTGCCCGGGCTGCTACGGCTCGAGGGCGCCTGGCCTGGCGGGCGCGGCTGGTTCGTGGCGCTCGTGCTCGTGGCCGCGGGCGTGGGCGTTGCCCTGGCCTGGGTGCTGGGGCGCGCGGGCTTTGGCGTGGCACGGGATCTCACCCCCTCGGACGAGTTCTCACCCTCCGAGGCGCCTTTGCACCGTCCCGGAGCCGGTGCAGAAGCAACAAGCGGATGAGTTTCCGCGAGGCCGGCCCGGCGGAGGCCGCGGGTGCCCCCGAGCGCATCGATCTCAAGGCGCGCTTTCCCGAGCTCTATCGGCCTGGGCGCAGCGAGTTCGAGCGCGTGAGCGTGCCGCCAGCGCGGTATCTGGCAGTGGACGGCCACGGCGATCCCAACACCTCCCCCGCCTACGCCGCCGCGCTGGAGCTGCTCTACACGGGCGCGTACTCCGTCCGGGCCGTCCTGAAGGCGCGCGCCGGCGGGGCGTGGGTGGTCGGGCCGCTCGAGGGGCTCTGGACCGCGCCCGATCCCGGGGCGTTCGCGCGCCGGGAGAAGGACGCCTGGGACTGGACCATGCTCCTGCCGCTGCCCGCCGAAGTCTCCGCCGAGGATCTCGACGCCGGCCTCGCCGCGGCCGCCGCCAAGAAGTCCTCCCTGGCCTGGGACGGACTCCACGTCCTGGAGCTGGACGAGGGCGAGTGCCTGCAGATCCTCCACGTGGGTTCCTACGACGACGAGGCGCCCACGCTTGCGAGGCTTCACGACGAGCTCATGCCGGCGCAGGGGCTGACCTTCAACGGCCCGCACCACGAGGTCTACCTCTCTGACCCGCGGCGCACCGCGCCCGAGAAGCTGCGCACCGTGCTGCGCCAGCCGGTCCGCGCGCTCGCCTGAGCCGAGCCGCGCCGCGGCGAGCGGCCCACCCAGGCCGACCCCGCGCCGTCGTGCACCGCGACCGCGCCCCCGTCAGCGGCCCACCCGAGGCGACCCCGCGCCGTCGGGCACCAAAAGTCACGGCCG
>JALAHE010000384.1 GCA_022712075.1 Galactobacter sp. | reverse complement strand
GACGCACTCTGAGCAGCCTGCTCTGGCCAAAACGGGATTCTCCCTCGGTGCAATGGCCGTCATCTCGTTCCTCCTCCTGGGCGTTGGCTACGTTGTTGTCGTAACGACTCGCCGCCGACACGGCTGAAAGATTCAGCGCAAGGCCACCCACCGGTGACCTGCCCAAAGACAGGCGGGGTGCTCCTGGAACTCCCGGAGCACCCCGCCTGTCCCCCAATCTCAAGACAATCTCAATTCACCAGAACACTGTTAGAATCCTGCATCATGTGTGCTCTGGCGGTTGCAAGAAACAGGTGGATTCGGGCACTAGTTGCTATAGCCCTCACAGTCTTTGCCGCTTGGTCGGCTTTCACCTTCGGCCACCTCGCGGACACCATGAGCTGGGACTGTGGCGGGGGCAGCTGCGCGACGAACGACCCCCGCTCCCTGAGCATGCTTACAGCGATCACAGGCACAATATTGGCCTGCCTTTTAGGAGCCCTTGCCGTCGGCCTGATCGGACCAGCCATCACCATCGCGACAGTTTCATGGGGCTTCAAACAGGGCCTCCACGCGGCCGTACTCGACGGCTACAGCGATCCCGCCACGCTCAATGCCCCGCTGACCCTCACCACCATCGGATTCGTCGTGGCAGGGTTGTGCCTCGTCTGCTGGCTACCGATGTTCATCAGCAACCGCCGGCTCGCCCACCGCATCCGCCGCTCGGAATAGACCGCAGCACAGCTGACATCCCACCAGCGAGAGACGAAGCAACGAGTCAGCACAGGCCTGTGCTTGGCTAGTCGGTATGGCAACAGCATTCACATTCCGCACTGGATCTCACGAGATCCACGAGATCTCAGTGCGCATCGGAGGAATCCGCAACCGCATCTCGATTCACGTCGACGGACAGCGAGTCATCGACACCGGTGGGAACCTTGGGATAGTGATGCCAAACGTCTTTGATTTCGAGGTCGGCACCGACGAGAGCCACATGGTCTCAGTACGATTCATCGCCCAGCAAATCGTCGACGGCGGAGCGACCTACATTGACGTCTTTATCGATGGCCGGTTCGCCTTCCGCCACCCTTGGGCACGCTAACGAAACGCCGGCTTCTGGCCAGCGGTTCAGTCCATCAGGGCCCGCATCCGCTGTCCGCCCCCCACCCACCAATACGGCGCCCCTTCGCATGAGACTTGTGCACTTGAGAAGAGAGTGGGGTGCTGAGACTTTCCGATGGCGAGCACACAGTACGCCGATAGCCGGCGGAGCGAGAGGCTAAGAGCCAGGCCGACAAGAGTGGGGCTCCACTCTGTCACGCATGGAGCCCTCACACGCTATCCACCGGGGTGGATACATTTGCGCCAGGGGACATGCGGCGAAACGGAGACTGCTAGAATATGCCACTGCTTTGCTTCGCACACTAGCATCAAAAACGCATCATTTAATGCACACAGTGTTGCGTTTTAAGCATGTTTCCGGCAGCCTTCATGCCACACCCCGGAGGGGCCCATCACCATGCGGTGATGGGCCCCTGGGACTACCTGATCTCAGACTTCTCCAACGAAGGCCTGAGAGTCAGGAGCTCCGCGGTTGACGAGATCAGTGTCAACCACGGCCTGGATGCCGTCCCTGTCGGCATCACTCATGCGGGAGATGAAACCACCGCCGAGATCATCCAAATCGGAGCGCCCATAGCGGTACAGGTCGAAGTCCCGCCCGTTGTGATCTGTGTCTTCTTCTGAATCCAGGATGCCGTCGTCATCCGAATCCAGATCACAAGCATCCACGACGCCGTCACCGTCAGTATCGACCGTGGGCGACTTGTCGTTGACCGCCCTGCAGCCCGTCGGCTCCGTCGTGGTCGGCTCCGTGGTCGTCGGCTCCGTGGTCGACGGATCCGTGGTCGTCGGCTCCGTCGTGGTCGGATCCGTCGTGCTCGGCTCCGTCGTGGAAGCAGGAACAGAGGTCGACGGGGCATCGGAAACAGAAGTCGACGGCGACGGTGCGACCGGAGCCTCCGTGCCACTCAAGGGGTCACAATCAGAGGCACTGGCAGATGCCGTCGGCGCACTCACCAAGGGAACGGCCGCCATGGAACCCAGCACCAACGCCCCCAGCATCATGTACGCACTAGACCGCCCGAGCCCCCCCTCGATGCGACACCACAAGCACCACGCCCACGACAACAGCCGCCACAGCGATCAACAACACCGGCCCGAACGAGGCCCCGGTATTGGCCAAACAAGCAGACATCAGTCCCCCAGAAAAGAGTGCAAAAGACGAGCAGACTCGGCTTTCCTCCCAATTGTCGAACAATGTTCCGCTTCAAATCTGCCACCCACTCATACCCAAACCACGCCATCGCAACACCGAGAAACCCGGCGCCCGCGGACCTGGCGACTGCCGAGTGGACCCTAGAAACAGGCTCGAGGGGCTCTGCAGATGCAGAGCCCAGCAGGAATCGAACCACCATGGGGCCAGTGCGTGTATTGGGCCAGCGTTTCGGGCCACTCTGGCTCGGCGTGTCTCGCCGGCGTCGATTCTCGGCCACCTCACGTCGCCTGGGAGGCTCTCGGCTGATTGTTAGGGGTTGTGGGCTCGTCCGGGTTGATTGCCGCTGTGGATAATCACGCGGTTCTGGCTGCGCAAGGACCCTGGGGTGCGCGGGTCTGCCAGGCTAAGTCACGCCGGGACCCTCAACGTGACATGCACTCAGGCTTCCAAAGGCTGGCAGGCTCCTGCCTGGAGCGCTGAGCGTGACGGAGAGCCCTTACCCGCACCTGGCCTCGAAGGCACTCGGCCCTGGGTTGGGGAGTCCCCTCGATCACAAGAACCTTTACGCCCGAGCCGCAACGGCGACATGACCAGCCAACCAAGGCGGACTGTAGCAGCCGGGCAGGTCTGGCCCTGGTTCAGGCGTCCGACGGGCGGGCGGCGGTGACGGCATCACCCGAGTGACGTTCTTCGGCTTGCAACGCGGGTGCTGGGGCGAAGCTCACACGCACCATCGCGCCCCCTGCAGGGCCGACCCCCAAGTCAAAGCCTGCACCCTGCACATGACTCTGGCCGCGGGCGATCGTCAGGCCGAGCCCCCAGCCGCCTCCCCGAGTGATGAATCGGCTCGGCCCCGCGTCGAGGATCTCGGGAGGGAAGCCGGGCCCTGCATCCTCTACCACCACGCTGGTTCCCTTCACCCAGACCTTCACTGGTAACGCCCCGTGAGCGGCGGCGTTCTTGATCAAGTTGGACACGATTCGGTCGAGCCTGCGCTGCTCAAGCATTGCGCGGCCCCCGCCGCAGTTTTCCACCGTCACGGTCGAGGCCCACGGAATTCCCTCCTCGCTGGCTCGTTGGACGGATGAACCTACGGCTCGTGCGAGGTCAGCTGGATCCAACTCGGCTGTGACAACGCCTGCTTCGAAACGCGAGACCTCAAGGAGATCTTCCACGAGGACGCGAAGACGCTCGGTGCGCTCACGCACCAATTGGGCCGGGCGATCGTCGCCAAGCAGAGAGGCGGCCAACATCAACCCCGTCAGCGGGGTACGCAGCTCGTGGGCAAGATCGGCCGTGAACCGCCGCTCCACTTCGAGCCGTGCGCGCAGCTTGCCAGCCATGACGTCGACGGCCTCAGCCAGACGATCCACCTCGTCCGGTTTGCCGCGGCCTCCCCCGATGGCTGCGGCAATGCCCGGTGCGGTGTCCCCCTCCGCGATCTGGGCCGGCAACGCGCGAGCCGCCGATGCAGCCCGCGTCAGCCTCCTGGTCAGCCGAGCCATGACCACAGCGGCCAGAACAGTCATCACCGCCGTACTGGCCCCCCCGGCGATCAGCAGCGCACGGTCCAGCTGGGCGATCATGGCCAGCGAGGACGCGGCCGGAACGTTGACCGAAAGCACCGACGTGGAATCCACCGTAGCCGAGATCGGTGTGGCGGCCGTGACGACATCCGCCCCATCCACCACGTGCCGGCGTGTCACCACTTCACCCCTGCGTGCCGCTTCGGCCACATCCAGCGGGAGCGCCGGGTCGTCGATCCGGGAAGTGAAGGCATTCACCCCCGTCTCTGACATGACCGTGAGGGCTTCATTGAGCTGATCCACCGCGGACTCACGCAGCCGACGGTCCTCAGTTCCCGCAACCAGGACGTGGACCAAGACGCCGAGAAACGCCACGGCGAAGAACACGCTGAGTACCGTTAATGCGACAAGCCGAAGGCTCAGGCGGTGACCCCGTGGCCACACCCGGCTACGCCGTGTGCTGGCGGCTTCTCCGGGGTGCTCAGCCATGCCACCGGTATCCGAATCCCCGCACCGTCGTGAGGTGTTCGTCGCCGATCTTTCTGCGCAGGCGCTGCACGTGAACGTCCACGAGTCGCGTGTCGCCCGCCCAGGCATCGTCCCAGGCCTCGTGCAAGAGCCGTTCCCTCGTCACCAGGCGCCCGCGTTCGTCGACAAGGAGCATCAAGAGTCGCCACTCCGTTGGCGTCAGGTGAACAGGCTCGCCATCGCGGGTGATCTGGAGTGCCGCGCGATCCATGCTCAGGCCTGGGCCGATGCGCTCGCGCGCGGCCACCTGGCCCGCATCCGTCGCCACGTCCGTCGTTCCCTCGCCGGCCTGGGGAGTGCTCCGTCCGCCCCGGCTCCGGCGCAACAACGCCCGAATGCGTGCGTCTAGGACATCAAGGGCAACGGGCTTGGCCACATAGTCGTCTGCCCCGGCATCCAGTCCCGCCACCACATCCACATTGTCGTGCCGGGCGGAGAGCATGATGACGGGCACCTGCGAAAACTCGCGCAGCTTACGGCACAGCGCCGCCCCGCTCAGGCCGGGAAGCATGACGTCGAGGAGGACGATGTCCGCCGAATTCTTGCGCAGGTATTCGAGTCCCTCAAGCCCATCCGCCTCGCCGTGCACGTCGTAACCGATGCGTTGCAACCCCAAAGCCGTTGCTTCGCGGATGACGTCGTCGTCTTCCACATGCACCACGCGCAGGGCTGGCACATCCGCTGACGTCATTCGCTACCCTCGCTTGGTGTGGTGCGCACGCCTTGAATTCGCGAGCCGCCGACAAAGTGTTCGCCATCCCACCGAAAGACCCGCATGGACCAGCCGGAGGGACAGCACAGTGGTTCGCCGTCAAGATACACGGCCTCCTGTGCCACCAAGGTGCCGCCGCGTCCCGGCTGGAGCATCACGTCGTCTCCCTTGACCATGAGCCGGACCGCGGGTTTGCCCTTCACATCGGCGACAGCGAAGGCGACGTACCCCCAGCCGTCCGCTGCGGAAGTGAGGGACACCAGTTGCAGACGTTCACCGTCGATCACCGCCGGGGCCGAGGCTTGGAGGCAATGCCCGTTACAGTGACGCAGCAAGTCCTCGATCTCACCACTGCTCAGGCGGATCGATTCAGCCCGCTTGTTCTGTTCCGCCGGCGCCGCGCTCGTCGGCTCCGCAACTTCGGGAAGACCGGAGAGCTTCATGTCTAACAGGGCCTTCACGATCTCTTCTTCACTGAAGGGTGCCGTCCAGTCAGCCGGCGGCTCCGTGGCAGGCAAGGCCAGATCCATCTTGCTCGCGCTCGCGACCCCCTCAACGCGGAGAGAGGATTGCCCACCACTGCAAGCGACCAGCATGCCCAAAACGGCCACCACCAGAGCGGCCGGAAGCACGCGACTGAAGCCGGCCACAAACCTCAGGCGATGAGGACTAGCGCGCATAGGGACCCGTGTACACCTTTCCGGGCCGCGGTGCCCTCAACAACTCGGAGACGGTCACCAGATGGTACCCCCTGGCCTGCAGGGCCGAAACGATCCCCGGGATGGCGTTGGCCGTCGAGCGGTGAATGTCGTGCATCAGGATGATGGCGCCACGGGGGGCCCGGGAAGCTGAACGCAAAGTTGAGGCGCTACTCTGCGTCTTCCAATCCAGGGTGTCGACACCCCACAGCAGGATCGGCCGATCGGAGAGGACGGAACGCACCGTAGAGTTCAGCGCTCCGTAGGGCGGGCGGTAAAGCGTTGCCCGTGCGCCGGCCTTGGCCAGTGCAGCATCCGCGCGTTGAAATTGCGAGCGGATCCCGGCCGACTTCAGTCCACGGAGGTCGGGGTGATTGAAGCTATGGTTGCCGATCTCCATGCCAGCGTCCTTGACGGAACGGACGGTCGCCTCCCGTCCCCCCACCTGAGAACCGAGCATGAAGAAGGTCGCTTTGGCTCCCTTCGCCTGCAGAGCGCTCACCACCTGCCCCGTGTACGGACCCGGCCCGTCGTCGAAGGTCAGCGCGATGCACCTCACCTTGCGGCAATCGATCGACTTCATGATGGGTTTCGCCGGGACCTCCGCGTTAGTTGGTGCGGCGGACGTTCCCGAAGCCTTTGCTGATGGTGCCGCCTCACCCCCCTCAGGCGAGGCACTGTCCCTGGAGGTGTACGGAGCCTCCGCGGCAACCTGGGTTGATTCCGCGGGAGTAGCCCGGGCGGCAGCTGACATCGCCATCGCGCATCCTCCAAGGAACAAGACGAAGACAATGGTCACGGTGGTTCTACGCCGCTCAGCCGGGGACATCGCAACTTCTCTCATACGTATCGTGATGGCCCTATCGCGGCCACACGCTCACGCTATGAGTCATACCCCTCCAGTCTCCGCCTAGAGCCAGCCAGCTACCCGACAGCCAGCCGACACTGCCCCGACGACTACCCGACCACAGCACCCGTGGGCCGCATGCGGTCCATTCCCGGCCACCTTCACCGCTTCACCACTCACCGTTCACCCTCACGGTGTAGGCCGAAGACACGCGGATCAGCCTCGGGTCGGATGATTGCATAGCACTCGGCCTGCAAGAGTAAGACCATGGCTCATCTACGTCGCTCGAAGCGCTCGCTTCTCATGTTCGCCCCAGCTCTCGCGGGGGCTCTGTCAGTCACGGCTCTCGCCGGGTGTTCGTTCGTCGAGAAGCAGACCGCTGACCTGTACTCGATCACCTACCGAATCACCCTCGACGGGAAGCAGATCAACAAGCTCACAGCGCTCAGCTACGGCGAAGCCCTGAGCCGCGGCGAAGACACATCAACCCTCGACAAGGGCGATGCAGCCACCACCAACGACCCCAAAAACACCCGGCGTGCCACGTGGGAAAACACGGCCATCGTCACGGCGACCAAGAAGGCCTGGGTCACCGCCACTCCCCCGGCCGGCACCACCGCAACCTGCACCATCCTCATCGATGGGAAGAAGGAAATCGCCAGCAACACTGGCAAGCCCGGAGAACAGGTCCACTGCGAAGCGACCACACCAGCCTTCCCAGAAAAGAAATAGAAGCAGCCGCCCCTCCTGCCCGCTGAACCCACCACGATCCGATCAGTCTCCGCGAACAGGCGACCTATACAGCGCAAAGGCGACAGTTCCAAATGGCTGTCGCCTTTGCCTTCTCCGCGTCGGCCAGATGCTCGATAGCATCGCGACGATACGCAGGCAGACGCGAGGACAAAGAGTGCCTTTAGTGTCGCGTCCACCACAGTGAGTGTTCTGGGGCTGACGGCATTCCAGTAGGAGGACAGCGTGAGCCACCGGCAAAAAGAAACCCAGTCCAGCTCGGGCCATCCCCACATTCCAGAGCGCTCCGAGCTCGGCGAAGAATGCCCCCAGTAGGGCGAAGCACGCCTACCCGACACCGTGGCCCGCATGCTCGCCGTCGCCGCCGACGAGCGCAAGAGAGGCCACACCACAGCCCAAGAGCCACGGCGGTCGACTGGTCCAGAACCGTGTTCCACTGACGCCGAGCAGAAATCGCGGACCGGGCTCCAGACAGCACCGCCTGCTGTAAAGCACTTCGAAGTCATCCACCGCGGCGTCACGTCACCTATGCCACGGCCCGGCCCACGACTCGGGCTGGGATCGGCTCCTAGCCAGGGCTGCGGACCGTTCCGGCTCTATGGGTCGGGCCGGCGAGCCAGATGGCCCGTGTTTGCTCAGATACGGTCACCCCTTGTCCACCGCCGTGCAACCGGCCATTCGGATCGAGACAGGGCTCATCGTGGCTGTCTTTCATGCTGCACCTGTGCCTCGCGACAGGTTGCTTCGGAGACGGGACGCTCTGTCCTCTATATCTGAGCTACCTCAACGGGGTGACGCCGGATCGCGGCCGTATGCCGACCCCGGGCGGCCGACTAGGCATTTCAACTTCGCTCTCCTCTCGGGCGAGGTGGTGAGACATCGATCGGGTGCGAGGCCACGATGACGCGTCTCTTGGAACTGCTACTTCATGGAAAGGAGAGTTTCAATCAATAGAGGGTATGCATCAAAACGTTGAGGCTGCATCGACTGCCGCGCGGGCCGCCGCCACGACACCTGCGTCGGTGAAGAGCACCTGCGGGGCGCCGCCGCCGGGGCCCGTCGGATCGGAGTCGCGATGGCCCTTGGCCGAGAGGTGAATGGCGTCGACGCCGGCCTCGGCCAGCGCCGGAATGTCCTCGATGCTGACGCCCCCGCCAGCCATGATCTGGGTCCGACCGCCAGCCGCGGCAACCAGGCGCGAGAGCACCTCGACGCCATCGCCTGCCGCGGCGGCGCCGCCGGAGGTCAGGACGCGCACGCAACCGACCGAGACGGCGTCCTCGATGAGCGCCTCTGGCGAAGAGACCACATCGATCGCGCGGTGGAAGACCACGTCCAGGTCCCCGGCCGCCGCCACGATGCGGCGCATCGCCTCGACGTCCACGCCGCCCTCGCGCAGCAGGGCGCCCACCACGACGCCCTCCACGCGCTGCCCGCCGTTGGCACCCAGCGCCGCGAGGGCGGCGACGTCGGCCACCGTAACGCGCACCGCCGCGTCGTCGTAAACGAAACCACCCTCGGCCGGACGCACCAGGACGCACACGCCCACGGGGCCGCCCTCGCGGGCCGTCGCGGCGGCGTCGGCGGCAAGGGCAGCGAGCACCTCGGAGACCAGGCCGATCGAGGGCGTCAGCCCGCCCGTGGATCCCAAGGCGACGCACAGTTCCAGGCGGTCGGCGCCGGCGCGCTGGGCGGCGAGGGCGCCCTCGACGTCCTGGACGGCAATCTCGAGCTTGAGGGCGTTCTGCGAGGGGGAAATCATGCTCCCTATTCTGCCGTGTCGTCGCCGTGATCGCCCATGCGTCTACCCTCGTGGCACGTACGCCGCACCTGAGCCGCCTGCCGGCGTCCCACCCACAGTGCCGCCGCTGCCGGACGGGCCGCACGGGCCGAGCACCCGTGCCAACGTGCTCGCCCGCCTCAGCCTCGGCCTCACGGCCGGGATGGCCGTGGCCTTGGTCATTGCCATGACGCACGCCCTCGGCGATCCTAGCCAGTTCGTCGGAGTGACCGTGCTGGCGCTCATCACGGCTTCGTTGGGGTGTATCTCGGTGGCCCTGTGGCGCGGGCTACGCCGGGCGACCGTGCGGGTGGACGCGGCCGGACTCATCCTTCCCCGCGTGAGCGCGGTCGAGCGCGCACGGACCACCAACCGGATTCCCTGTACCGAGCTGGGCGAGTGCTTCGTCTTTGTCGCCGCAGGCCAGCGGCCGTCGGCGCTGCACGGCACGTCGCCTGGTCGATGCGTGCGGGGCGAGACACGCTACGGCTTGATGCTGAGCGCCTTCATCGCGCCGGCATGGGGGGCCGATGTGGTGCTGGGGCTGGCCACGCGCGGTTTTGGGCAGACCGGACAGCAGCTCGCCCTGACTCGCGCGTGGCGATTGCCGACCCCGGGCGAGCTGGGCGCCACGCTGACGGAAGCGCGGGCGTGGAGCGGAGCTAGGCTCGCACGCCCGCGGCTACGCCTTCTGCAGCGCGGCGGGCACTAACGCGAGGGTGATCGCCACGGCCTCGCCCGGCTCGTAGGCATCATCGGCGGCGTGCTGCACCGCGAGCTCCTCGGAACCGCCCGCTGTGTCCACGTCGAGCCGCACCACGGAGCGGCGCAGCGATCCCAGGAAACCGGAGGAAGTGACCGTCCCGCGCAGCCCGCGCGCGGCGTCGAGCGCTGTGACCCCCGCCCGCTCAAGCCGCAGGTTCTCGGGGCGGACGAACGCGAGGACGTTCTCGCCGGGAACCGCACCGTCCGTCGAGCCCACGGGAAGCATGGATCCGTGAACCAGCACGCCCTCCTCGTGCAGCACGCCGTGCAGGCGGTTGGAGAGGCCAACGAAGTCGGCGACAAACGGCGTGGCCGGGGAGCGATAGAGCTCCTCGGGCGTGCCGAGCTGCTCGATCCGCCCGCCGTTCATGACCGCCACGCGATCGGAGATGGCGAGGGCCTCCTCCTGATCGTGCGTTACGAACACCGTGGTGATGCCGAGCTCGGTGACGATCGCGCGGATCTGCTCGCGCAGGCGCACGCGCACCTTGGCGTCCAAAGCGGAGAGCGGCTCGTCAAGCAGCAGCGCCTTGGGCCGGGTGACGAGGGCGCGGGCGAGGGCCACGCGCTGCTGCTGGCCGCCGGAGAGCTCGTGCGGGTAGCGCTCCTCGAATCCCTCGAGGCCCACGACGGCGAGGGCCTCGGCCACGCGGGTGGTCCGCTCGGCCTTGGCGACCTTGCGCCGCTCGAGCCCGAAGGCCACGTTCTTGGCAACTGTGAGGTGCGGGAAGAGCGAGTAGGCCTGGAACACCATGCCGATGTCGCGCTTGTTCACTGGCACGGCGGAGACGTCCTCGCCCCCGATCAGCACCGCGCCGCCGGAGACCTCCTCGAGGCCGGCGAGGCAGCGCAGGGCGGTCGTCTTGCCGCAGCCGGAGGGACCGAGCAGGCACACGAGTTCGCCGGGCGCAAGCTCGAGTGTGACGCCCTTGAGCACCGTGTTGGAGCCGTAGGTCTTCACGACCTCCTGCAGGCTGACGGACACGCCGCCGGTGCCCGACGTCGCGGGGCTGGGCTGGGT
>JALAHE010000383.1 GCA_022712075.1 Galactobacter sp. | reverse complement strand
GTGGTGGCCGGCGTCGTTGTGGGGGCCGTGTCCGTTGGGGTCGCTGCGGTGGTCGGCGCCTGGCTGGTCTCCGGGGGAGGGGTGCAGTAGGCCTCGCCCGAGTCGCCGCACGCCTCGGGCCCGCGCTCGGTGAAGGTGACGGCGGGGCCGGGGGTCCTGCCCAGCCCGGGAACGCCGGGGATGCCCTCCTCGGCCGAACAGGCGGCCAGGGCGAGGGCGCAGGCGGCGGTGGCGACCGCGGCGGAGACCCGGAGCGTGCTCTTCATGCGTGTTCCCCCTGGACCGCGTGAATGCTGGTTCGCGGCCCCGGGGCGTCCCGGGACCGCGTGCCCACCATTTCACCATGGATTGGGGCAAAGCGGTGAGTGTGTGTCTAACGGTGTTTCGGACGCGGTGTTCCTAGGCGACGGCCAGGGTTGCGGGGCGCGGCGGCCGGAGCTTGGCGAGCAGGGCCTCGTCCCGAGATTCCGGGGCGGCGGTGTAGCTCAGGAGCCGCTGCCCCGAACCGTCGGCCAGCGCGAGCATCTCGAAGGACACGGTCACCGCGCCCAGCTCGGGGTGCAGGAGCGCCTTCACCCCGGCCTGGCACAGGGTGACCGGGGGTTGCTCCCAGCGTGCGGCGAAGGCCGGGGCGGCGGCCAGGAGTTCCCGCACGAGCGAGGCGATCGAGGCGTCGTCGGGGGAACGGCCGGCCAGTAGCTTGAGGGAGGCTGTGGCTCGGTCCGCCTCCTCGTCCCAGTCGGCGTAGAGCGCCCGGGCCGGTGCGTCGAGGAAGAGCATGCGGGTGAGATTGGGCCGCTCCGCCGCGCGCTCCGGTGCGTCGAAGGGAAGGTGCGAGCCCACCAGGGCGTGCCCGGCCGCGTTCCAGGCCAGGACGTCCGTGGTGCGGCCCAGCAGGAGGGCCGGAACGTCCTTCATCGCGTGGAGGAGGCGCAGCGTGCCTTCGCGGGCCTCCTCTGGTTGCTCCGAGGCGGGCCCGAGCTCCCGGGGCGACGGGCGCGCGCCGGCGAGGTTGAGGAGGTGCTCCATCTCGGCCGCGTCCAGGCCCAGGGCCCTACCGATCGCGGAGAGCACGGAGACCGAGGCGTTGACGGGCAGTCCCTGTTCCAGGCGCGTGTAGTAGGTGGGCGAGACGCCGGCGAGCAGCGCGACCTCCTCGCGGCGCAACCCAGGCACGCGCCGTCGGCCAAAGTCCGGAAGGCCGGCATCGGCCGGGCTCACCTCCGCGCGCATCTGCCGCAGGAACCGCCCCATCCGTTCGTGTGTGCCCATGAGGTCAGTATGGGCGCCCTTGCTGAACGCAGGGTGACCCTGTCAGGGATACCCACGCCCTGGAGTGGTGGCGGTTCGTTCGGCGGCCCACGGTGGGAGGCAGACCCCTTCCCCGCGCGAAAGGCACCCAGTGTCAGCTCCAGTTCTTCCCCATGCCACCGAACGATGGACGCCGCGCCAGCGGCTCACCCTCGCCCTGCTCCTCACCGCGAGCTTCACGCTCGCCGTCGACTTCTCCATCCTCAACGTGGCGCTTCCGCGGATCGGCGAGGAGATCGGGCTGGAGAAGGCGCACCTTCAGTGGGTCGTGACGTCGTTTGCCCTGTGCGCGGCCGGGTTCACCCTCCTGTTCGGGCGGCTCGCCGACCTCGTGGGTCGCAAGCGCCTGTTCCTCCTCGGCATGGCGGTGCTCGGCGTGGGGTCGCTGATCGGCGGCCTGGCGCAGGAGCCGGTGCTCCTCATCGTGGCCCGCGTCCTCCAGGGCTTGGCCACGGCGGCGGTGACGCCGGCGGCGCTGGCCCTCCTCACGACGTCGTTCCCGGAGGGTCCCCAGCGCGACAAGGCGCTGGGCCTGAACGGCTCGCTCATGGCCGCCGGGTTCACGGCCGGCGCGATCCTCGGCGGCATCCTGACCGATCTGGTGAGCTGGCGCTGGGCCTTCCTGCTGAACGTGCCCGTGGCCGTGCTGGTGCTCGCCCTCGCGCCCGGGCTGCTCAAGGAGAACAACGGGCCGCGGCAGCGGCTCGACGGGCTCGGCGCCGTGCTCGTGACCGCCTCGCTCTTGGCGCTCGTGTTCGGGATGACCAACGCGGGCGAGCACGGCTTCGGCTCGGTGAGCGCCTGGCTGCCGCTGGTGGTCGGCGTGGTGTTGCTCGTGGTGTTCTTTGCCGTGGAGCAGCGCGTTGCCTCGCCGCTCGTTCCGCTGCCGGTGGTGCGGCGCCGGGCCGTGGCGTGGGGCAACGTGGTGGGGATCCTGGCGTTCGCGACCGAGACGTCGCTCGTCTTTGTCCTGACGCTCTACCTGCAGGGCGCGCTCGGCTTCACGCCACTGCAGGCCGGGCTCACGTTTGCCGTGCTGGGCGTCGGCACGGTGCTCGGCGGGCTGATCGCCCCCAAGGTCGTGGGCGCGCTGGGGCTGCGTGTGGCGGTGGCCGGCGCCATGGTGGTCCAGGCGGCCGCCACGGCGGCGCTGCTTTTCATGGGGCACGACGCCGCGGTGCTGGGTTTGATTCTTGCCGCCACCTTTGTGGGCGGGGTGGCGAACCTCGTGGCGATCGTTGGCTTCATGATCAGAGCCACGGGCGGCATTCCGGCCGAGGACCAGGGCCTCGCCACGGGCGTTGCGAACATGTCCACGCAGGTGGGCATCACGCTGGGAACGCCCATCATGGCGGCGGTGCTGGCGCCGTGGCTGCTGTTGGGCGGGGCCGTGAACCTGGTGGCGGGGGTTCACGTGGCGATCGCCGTGAACGCGGGGCTGTGCCTGCTCACCGC
>JALAHE010000038.1 GCA_022712075.1 Galactobacter sp. | reverse complement strand
GGGCCGGGGACGCCGGGGCGTCGACGGACATCATGACCTCGTCCTTCATGGGGCTTGCGAGGGAAAAGAAGAGAAAAAGGGTGAGGGTGGTCGGGACGCGAGCGCCCCGACCACCCTCGGCAAGATCACTGAGCGTTAAGCATCGGGGTGAGCTTGTCGTCGTACTCCTTGGCCAGGGCGGCCAGATCGGAGGAACCCTCGATCTTGGAGAAGAACTCCTCCATGACGGAGTTGGCCTCGATGGTGGCCCAGCCCGGCGCGGCCGGGGTCAGCTTGGAGTTGGAGGCGGACTCGATGAGCGCCTTGGCGAACTGGTCGTCACCCAGGGAGGAGACGTAGTCCGAGTTGGCCGGGCCGAGGCCGGCGCCACCGAGCTTCTTCTGGTAGTCGGCGGAGAAGATGATCTTCATGAGCTCGCGGGACAGGCCCGGCTCCTTGGACTTGGCGGAGATGCCGATGTTGGAGCCGCCGGCGAAGACCGGGGCGGGCTTGCCGTCGTTGCCCGGGAGCACGAAGGTACCGAAGGTCTCGTCGTTCCAGACGCGGGTGTCCTTGCCGTCAACCTTCTTCAGGTCGCCGATGGACCAGTGGGCCCAGCCCGGCGCCATGATCGTGGCGGCGTTGAGCTTGGTCTTGGACGCGACCTCGCCGGCCTCGTTCAGCACGGCGTCGGAGTCGTTCAGGAAGATGTACTGGTTCGAGTCCTTGGCGTCGTTCGGCGCGTTGGAGGCGGACTTGTACAGATCCTGCAGCTGCTGCAGGCCCTTCAGGGAGTTCGGGTCGGAGAGGGTCGAGACCCACTTGTCACCGTCCTTCTTGGCCAGATCGCCGCCGTTGGCGAAGATCCAGGAGATGCCGTCGCGCCAGTCCTGGCCGCCCAGGAAGAAGCCCGAGAAGTCCTTGATGTTGCGCGGGTTCTTCTCGGCGATGGTCTTCACCGTGGTGTTGAACTCGTCGAGGGTCTTGGGGACCTCGGTGATACCGGCTTCCTTCCACACGTCCTTGCGGTAGAAGGCGTAGCGGGAACCGAAGTAGTAGGGCAGCGTGAACTTCTTGCCGTCCACGGAGCCGACCTCGACGAAGGACTTGAGCAGCTTGTCGCCGCCCAGCTCGTCGTACATGTCGGAGACGTCGGCGAAGGCGCCGGCGTAGGTGAAGGTCGGGGACTGGGTGTTGCCCACCTCCACGACGTCCGGGGTGGTGTCGGCGTTGGACATCGCCGTGGTCGCCTTGGCGACGAGATCGCCCCAGGCCTGCTCCTCGATCTTGAGGGTGGCGCCGGTCTTCTCGTTGAAGGTGGTCTTCAGGTACTCGCGCAGCTCATCCGAGGTGTCGCCGCCGGCGAGCCACAGGGTGATGGACTTGCCGGCGTTGGCCGACTTGTCGGTCGCGGGGGCGGCCGAGCTCGAGGAGGCGGGGGTGCCTCCACCTGCGCAGGCCGACAGCGCAAGCGCCGTCGTCGCGGCGAGGGCCGCGATGGATACAAACTTCTTCTTCATCGAAAGAGTTCCTTCTTGTGGGTGACGGTCCCGGTCCTCTCGCGCTGCGCGAGCACGGGCGGGGGGTCTTGAGGGGGATGGCCGGTGACGAGCACCGTGGCCGGGGAGGTGGGTGCCGTTCAGGCCACCCCGAGTTGGGCCCACAGGACAAGCACCGCGGTTCCGCGCAGCACGATGTCCTGGGGGTCCTCACTGAGCCGCACCAGCAGCTGCGGTTCGCGCTGCTGCAGGGTGCGTTCTCTCAAGGTGGTGGCCACCGCCGAGGCGAGCTCACCGTTCAGGAGATCCGAGGGGCCCGCGAGGACCACCTCGGCAAGATCAAGGGCTGCCACGACGGGCGCCAGGGCGATGCCGAGGCGCTCCCCGGCCGTGGCCAGCAGCGCGGCCCGCGCCGCGTCGTCGGGCGCCTCGGCCAGCGCGCGCCCGAGGTGAGGGGCGGCGACCCAGGTCTCGAGGCAGCCGACCTTGCCGCACACGCAGGTTTCGCCGCCGTCGGTGCCGACCGTGACGTGGCCGATCTCGCCGGCGGCGGAGTGCATGCCGCGGGCGCGGCGGCCGCCGACCATGAGGCCGGAGCCCACGCCGCGGCCGATCTTCACGAGGATCATGTCGTCCCCGCCGCCGCCGAAGGTGAACTCGCCCATCGTGGCGGCGTCCGCGTCGTTGGCGACGAGGGTCGGCAGGCCGGTGTGCTCCTCGAGCAGAGTGCCGAGCGGCAGGTCGAGCCAGTCGAGGTTGGGGGCCGTGAGCACCACGCCGTCGGCGTCGACGATGCCGGGGGTGCCCACGCCGATGCCCAGCAGGGGAGCGGTGGCGGCGGCGACGGCGCGGTCGGCGAGCTCGAGGACCAGTGCCGTGACGGCCTCGCCGCGCTCGTCGGAGAGCTCCGTCTGGAGGCGGGTCAGGACGTTGCCGTCCAGGTCCATGACGGCGGCGCGCAGGACGTTTGCCTCGGCGAGGTCAAGCCCCACGATCTGCAGGCCCGTGCGGTTGACGTCCACGAGGATGGCCGGCTTGCCAGGGCGGTTCTTCTCCGCCATGCCGAGCTCCACGACGTGGTTGCGCTGCTGCAGCTCCGCGACCAGATCGGAGACGGTGACACGGGTCAAGCCGAGCTCGCGGGAGAGGTCTGCGCGGGACATGGCGCCCTGCGAGTGCAGCGTGCGCAGGACCAGCGAGAGGTTGTGCGCGCGGCCGTGCGAGGGCAGCGCGGCCTGGGACCTGGTGCTGCGGCGCTCGGGGACCGTCGTCGGTGTCATGCCAGTTAGTAGACTGAACTAACAAACAAATTGCAAGCCAGATCACAGTCGGCGTGATCAAACCGTGATCAGCAAAGGCATTGCCAAAAAACGCACGACGGCGCGGGGCAGGGCGGGTGCCCGGCCGCGAGTCAGGCGGGTGCCCGGCCGCGAGT